>CANHUM010000070.1 GCA_947463845.1 Comamonadaceae bacterium | reverse complement strand
GCATGTCAGAGCAGTTGCCAGCTTACGCCACCGCTGGCAGTGCTGGATTGGACTGGCGCGCATGTCTGAACGAGCGCTTGACCCTTGAGCCCAACGCTTGGCAACTGGTGCCTACGGGCATTGCGGTGCACCTGAAAGACCCGGGCTACGCCGCCATGTTGCTGCCGCGCTCTGGTCTGGGGCACAAGCATGGCATCGTGTTGGGCAATCTGGTCGGTCTGATCGACAGCGATTACCAGGGGCAATTGATGGTCAGTGCCTGGAACCGCAGCGATGTGGCATTCACCATCGAACCCATGGAGCGCATCGCCCAGATGGTCATCGTCCCTGTGGTGCAGGCCACGTTCAATGTGGTGACCGAGTTTGAGGCGCCCAGCGAACGTGGTGAGGGTGGTTACGGCTCGACCGGCAAAAAATAAGCGCTTGGGAGGGGTTGGTGCCAGCGCTCAGTGCAGCGTGGGCGTGGTCGGTGTGCCTTCGTCCCCGACTTCGATCCTGAAAAAGCCCGTACCGCAGCTGCCGCTGCCCACTTCCGATTCTGTTGGCTCGCGCACCGATTCCACCTTGAGATGCAGCCGCAGTGCGATGCCCGACAGCGGGTGGTTGCCATCGAGCACCACGTGTTCGGGGTAGATCTCGGTCACCGTATAAAGAGCGTTGCGTGGTGCGTCAGGGTGGCAGCCTTCAGGCAAAGCGGTGCCTTCAATCGTCAAGCCTGGCTCCAGACCTGGAGGAAAGAGCGCCAGGGGTTCCAGAAACAGCAGTTCCTCGTTGAAGTCGCCAAATGCATCCTCCGGCTCCAGGTGCAGGTCTATCCTGGCACCTTTTTCATGGCCTTGGAGGGCTTCCTCGATTTTGGGCAGCAGGTCCTGGCCGCCAATGAAAAATTCCACGGGCTCGTCCAGTGTGTCCAGAACTTCGCCCAGCGTGTCTTTGAGTGTCCAGGTCAGTGCGACCACAGAAGGTGTCTTGATTTCCATACGACAATTGTCGCAGTTTGGCGGCCTGTTTTGAGGCCATCGTGACTTTGAGATGCAGGGCCCGCCAGGGTGTGTGGCCTTCAACCAGGAACCGGACATGAACACAGAACAACCCTTGGCCTTGCTCGGCGGCTTGAGCCCCAGTCAATTCATGAAGCGGCATTGGCAAAAAAGACCCATGCTGGTACGCAACGCCATTCCTGATTTTGTACCCTGCGTTGACCGCGCTGACCTGGTGGCTTTAGCGGGTGAGGAGGGTGTGGAGTCCCGCTTGATCGTTGACTCTGCAAAGGGCTGGAAAATGAAGCATGGTCCTTTGCCAAAGCGGAGTCTGCCACCCTTCAGTCAGAAAAAATGGACTTTTCTGGTTCAGGGCGTCGACTTGCACCACGATGGTGTACATGACTTGTTACAGCAGTTTCGCTTCGTGCCCGATGCTCGACTGGACGATGTGATGATCAGTTACGCCACCGATGGCGGTGGCGTGGGACCTCACTTTGACAGCTACGATGTTTTTTTATTGCAGGCCCATGGACAGCGCCGCTGGCGGATTGGGCGCCAAAAAGACCTGAGCCTGCAGCCGAATGTGCCATTGAAGATTTTGCAAAACTTTGAGGCTGAGGAAGAGTTTTTGCTCAATCCCGGTGACATGCTGTATCTGCCCCCTAAGTACGCTCACGATGGTGTAGCCGAGGGCGAATGCATGACCTGGTCGATTGGCTTTAGAGCGCCACAAAAGGGAGAGTTGGCGCGTGAATTGTTGTTGGGTCTGGCCGATGAGGCTTTTGAAGGCGGTGGAGATGTGTTGTACCGCGATGCCCATCAGCCTGCGGTGGATACCCCGGCGGCCATTCCAGCGGCCATGGGTGAGTTTGCTCGCCAAGTGGTCGAAAAAGCACTTCAAAATCCACTTTTACTGGACAGTTTGCTGGGCGAGTATCTGACGGAGCCCAAGTCCAATGTTTGGTTCGATGGTATCGACAACGAGCCGGATTTGTCCGGTGGCGTTCAACTCGACCGCCGAACCAAAATGATGTACGACGCCAAGCATGTGTTCATCAACGGAGACTCATTCCGGGTGAGCGGAAGAGATGCCCGAATCTTGAGAATTTTGGCGGATGATCGCCGCATTCCTCGGCTTCAAGTCAAAGCCTTGAGTCCGCAAGCCCAAGCCGCACTGCTGGATTGGGCCTGCTCAGGATGGCTGCGAGCGATTTAACTTTTGAGCGGCGACAGATCTGTGTGGGTTTACACGTTGGATGTCAAGCGTGGGACTGCACGAACTAGGGAAAACGCTATAATCAATCGCTGGGAATAAAAGAGCTCGAGTGCTTTTTTCCCTGTTTAAAGGGCGCCTCTGCCTTTTGAACAATTTCCGGAAATTGTTTTCACATTCTTAATCAGGAAAATCAAAATGAACAAATCCCTCGTTCTGGCCGCCATCATCGCTGCTGCTGCATTGGCCGCTTGCGGTAAAAAAGAAGAAGCCGCTGCTCCTGCAGCCCCAGCACCTGCTGCTGCACCAGCGCCTGCTGCAGCTCCAGCACCCGCTGCTGCGCCTGCTGACGCCGCGCCTGCTGCAGCGCCTGCAGCTCCAGCACCTGCTGCCGCTCCTGCTCCAGCACCAGCTGCCCCGTGATGCTGTGATGTCCCGGTCTTCGGCCGGGATGCCATAAAAAAACCCCGCCATGCGGGGTTTTTTTATGGGTCAGAGTTTTGCTTTATCGGAGTTCGGCGGCAATCAGCTTGAGGATTCTTTCTGCCTCGGCCGAGGGTGCGGGCTGACCATTGGCGTTCAGAACACGGATCAGTGTTTGACCAGAAGCTGCGCGGGTCAGGCTGATCCCGTATTTGGCCAACACACGTTGTTCTTTTTTGCTGCTGAAGATTCTTGAGAGGAAGCCCGGTTCTTGTTGGTTGCTTTGAGGTGGCACATAGCGCACATCGTAGCGGCCAGCCGCCATGTCACGGTCTTCTACCGTGAAGCCGCTGCGGTCCAGCGCGACACCCGTACGACGCCAGGCCCGATCCAGGGCTTCATTCAGACTGATCGCAGGTTGTCCGTCGATCAGCGTGACGGGCGCTGCAGCTAGATCTTTATGGGGTGCAGCCGTTGCGGCGCTGGCCTCTTGGGGGGACGTACCCAGTTTGACCATGAGCCGACGCAGGAATTCAATTTCAAGTTCGGGGTCGCTGGGGCGTGCTTGCCAAATGGTTCGGTCTTTTTGAGCCGTTGCGTAGTTTTCGATCATGCCGCGGTGCGTGATGTAGATCTCGACTTCGCCTTTGGCATTGCGCTCAACGCGTGTTCTGTATTTGTCGCGTTCTCCGGTTGAGTAGAGAGAATCGAGCACCTTGCCCAAGGTTCTGCGGATGAAATCCTGGGGTAATTTGGCGCGATTTTCTGCCCAGTCCGTTTCCATGATGCCGAGCTCAGGAGAGTCGGTTGTCAATGGGAAGCCATTGGCTGTCCAAAACTCACGCAGCGCCGGCCAGACTTGGTCAGCCGCCATCGAAACGACCAGCCAGCGCTGGTCACCAAGGCGCTCCATTCTGACTTTGCCCAATTGATTGGCGGCCGTGCCTGCGTCGCTCACACGCACATTGGCGTTGCGAAAGCCAGAGGCCGTGGCCGAGGTGCTTTCGATGGCGTAACGAGACTCCCTTCTCAGTTGAGACAAGTCGGGTGGAATCTCAAGACTTGGCGCCTTGACCGCACTTTTGTAATCGATTTTGTCTTCTTTCAAGACCGAACAGCCACTGAGACCCAGCGACAGGGCCAGGACGGTGGCGGTGTGTTTGAAAGGCAAGCTTTTCAAATTGGTGAGTGGGGCGTGGTTCACAAACATCCTTGGGATAAATCAGAGGAGGCCGCAGGACTTCAAGGCCGCTTCGACCACGGGTTGTTGCGATTCGGACAGTTCGGTCATGGGCAGGCGAAGCGCCGGGCCGCTCAGGCCCATGCGATGCATCGCCCATTTGACAGGGATGGGGTTGGCTTCGACAAAGAGGTTTTTGTGCACGGGCATCAGCTGGAACTGGATGCGCATGGCCTCCTTCACATCGCCACGCAAAGCGGCCATGCACAGCTCGTGCATCAAACGCGGTGCGATGTTGGCGGTCACGCTCACATTGCCCGCGCCACCGCAGAGCATCAGCGCCACGGCAGTCGGATCGTCACCTGAATACACTGCAAATTCTGGGGGCAGATCTCGAATCAGCCATTGGGCGCGTTCGATGTTGCCTGTGGCTTCCTTGATGCCCACAATGCCAGGCACCTGAGCCAGTCGCAGCACCGTGTCGTGTTGCATGTCAGCCACCGTG
The DNA here is from genome assembly GCA_947463845.1 of Comamonadaceae bacterium. GTDB lineage: Bacteria > Pseudomonadota > Gammaproteobacteria > Burkholderiales > Burkholderiaceae_C > Limnohabitans_A. The sequence continues at coordinate 3,717 of CANHUM010000070.1, read as the reverse complement.
CGCCCGGGCACGTTGTACAAAATCACCGGAAGATCAGGCGTGGCTTCGGCGATGGCGCGAAAGTGCCTGTATTGGCCTTCTTGAGTCGGTTTGTTGTAGTAGGGGACCACCTGCAACTGGCAATCGGCCCCAACTTTTTTGGCAAACTTGGCCAGCTCTATGGCTTCGGCCGTGGAGTTGGCACCACAGCCAGCCATGATGGGTACGCGGCCGGCAGCTTGTTCGACAGAAACGCGGATGATTTCGCAGTGTTCGTCCACAGTCACAGTGGGTGACTCGCCCGTGGTGCCGACCACGCCGATGCAATCGGTGCCTTCAGCGACATGCCAGTCGATCAGCTTTCGCAAAGTGGCGTAGTCGACTCGGCCGTCTTCGAGCATGGGGGTGATCAGGGCAGGAATGCTGCCGCGTACAGGTCGAAATTCGGGGGTCATGTCAGGGGTTTCTGAGCAGATAAAAGTACCATTCTAGCGACTGTATGTCGGATCGCAGTGATGAAGCGGTACCTGGGTAATAAGGCGAGTCACCGGACGAGGATGACGAGCTTTCAGGCAGGCTGCAAGCGCCAGCGTTCGACATCCCCGGTCTGAGCAGGCCGCACCGCCACGATGCGTTGTACAAAGCGCTCCGGCGAGGACTCAAAGCCGTCTTCATAGGCGACGGTGAGCAAGTCCCCGGTGACCCGAAGAAGTTCTCCAGGCTTGAGTAGGAAATCAGGACGTGAAGGTTTGCCCACCGTCTCGTTGCCTGCCGCAAAGGTTTCGTAAATCAGTACGCCACCCGGGGCGACGCTACTCGCGATCACCGGCAGCAACGGCCGCCAAAGGTAATGGGTGACCAACACGCAGCCAAAAGTTTGCCCTGCAAAAGGCCAAGGGCCGTTTTCGATGTCAGCGCAAACGACAGGGCCTGAACCTTGGGCCAATGCAAGGGCCTCGGGGTTGCGGTCCACGCCCGTGACACGATGCCCCAAAGCGGCCAGATGCCGCATGTGACGGCCAGCACCACAAGCCACATCTAGCACGGTGGAGCCCGGTGCCAGCAAGTGAGTCCAGCGTTGCAGCCAATCAGAGGGTTTTTCGGTGCCGTGCATGTCGTGGAGGCTTTGGGGGCGAACGGTCGGCTAAAAGCAGGACCACAACTGTTCAGACAGCATGATGACCACATCGGCCTGGCCGTAAAGCCAGAAAGTCAGACCCAGGGATGCGACCCCCAGCAGTAACCAGTTTTTCCGGGTGCTCATGCTGTTTGGGGTTTGTGACGGGTGATTGGACTTTCGCGCACAGGCAGGTTCACCAGCGCGGCAAAAATACCCAGGGCAATGGCCAGGTACCAGACGATGTCGTAGCTGCCGGTCTTGTCATACAGGTAGCCACCCAGCCAGACGCCCATGAAGGAGCCGATTTGGTGGCTGAAAAAGATGAAACCGCTGAGCATGGACAAGTGCGCCACACCAAAAATTTGGGCCACTGCGGCGTTGGTGGGCGGCACCGTGGACAGCCACAACAGACCCATCACCATGGAGAACAGGTAAACGCTGGTGGCCGTGAGTGGGGCCAGCAAAAACAGCACGATGGCCGCCGAACGGGCGATGTAGATGAAGGCCAAAATATTTTTCTTGGCTATTTTCTGACCCATGGCGCCGGCAATGTAAGTGCCAAAAACGTTGAACAAACCAATCAAGGCCAGGGCATAACTGGCCACCTGGGGTGGCAAGCCTTGGTCTTTGAGGTAGCTGGGCATGTGAACGCCAATGAAGACCACCTGAAATCCACACACAAAATAACCTGCCATCAGAAGCTGAAAGCTGGGGTATTTGAAGGCTTCTTTCAGGGCCTGCCCAATCGTTTGGTCGCGTTTGACTTGGCCTGGTGCATTCATGGCCGTCTCGCGCAATCCCCAGGCCAGGGGGACGATCAACAACGCCGCAACCGCCAAAATCACCAAGGCGTTTTGCCAGCCGGCCTGACTGATGAGCATGCCTTCCACCGGGACCATCAAAAACTGTCCGAAACTGCCAGCCGCCGCAGCCACGCCCATGGCCCACGAGCGCCGCTCGGCGGGTACGTTGCGACCAATCACGCCATAGATGACGGCATAGGTGGTGCCTGCTTGGGCGGTACCGATGATCACGCCAGTGAACAGTGCAAACACCCACGGGTCAGATGCCCAGGCCATGCCCAACAAGCCAAGGCTGTAGATCACAGCGCCCAGTGCGATGACGCGAAACGCGCCAAATTTATCGGCCACCATGCCCGCAAAAATGCCCATGAAGCCCCAGGACAGGTTCTGGATCGCCATGGCAAAAGCGAACTCTTGCCGACCCCAGCCTTGGGCCTGGGTGATGGGTTGAAGCCACAGTCCAAAGCCGTGACGTATACCCATGGACAGCGTGACAATTGCGGCGCCGCAAATCAGCACTTGAGACAGGGAGAGGGGTTTGTGTTGCATGCGCTGACTTTAACCAAAGATCAAGGACGGGGTTGTCACTTGGGCGAGGACAAAGCGTAGAAGTCACAAATGACCCGCCAGGCATCTTCCGCGGTGTCCACATAGTGGAAAAGCTTCAGATCTTCTGGTGATATGGTGCCTTCTTGAACCAGAACATCCATGTCAATCAGGCGTTGCCAAAACGCTGTGCCAAAGAGCAAGATAGGCACAGGGCGCGCTTTACGTGTCTGCACCAGCGTCATCACTTCAAACAACTCGTCGAGCGTGCCAAATCCGCCCGGAAATGCGACCAAGGCCTTCGCCCGAATCATGAAGTGCATTTTTCGCAACGCAAAATAGTGGAACTTGAAGCTCAGATCCGGTGTGACGTAGGGGTTGGGGTGTTGTTCGTGGGGCAGGGCGATGTTGAGCGCCACCGAAGGGGCTCCGGCCTCTTGGGCGCCGCGATTGGCCGCTTCCATGATGCCGGGGCCACCACCTGTGCAGATGTACAGTTTTTCATCGTCAGGCAAGCATGCACAAGATCGGGCCACCAACTGTGCAAAAAGGCGGGCGTTTTCGTAATGTTCGGCATTGCGCACTTGTGCCTTGGCTTTGGCGATGTCTTGTGCCTGGCCGCCTTGCTCGGCAGCCTGCAGTTGGGCTTGTGCCGCAGCCCGGTCCAAGAAACGGGCACTGCCAAAGACAACCACAGTGTGCTCAATCCCCGCTTCGGCTTGGGCTAAATCGGGTTTGAGCATTTCCAACTGGAATCGAATCCCCCGGGTCTCACGGCGGAGCAAAAATTCGGGGTCGGCAAAAGCCAGTCGATGCGCCTCGGGCTGCATCCAGTCACTGCTTTTGGCCTCCGCTTGCAGATCAGCCCAAGCATGAGGCAGGGAGGATTCTTTGAGATTTTGAGTGCTTTGCATGGGGCCCATTGTGCACGGCTTGCAGGACCGGATGGGCTTTTGGGGTTTGCCCTTCAGGGACATGCGTCGGCCCATGAAAAAAGCCCCTTGCGGGGCTTTGTCAGGAGATCATTGGAGGATCAGACGCGCTTGCGGTACTCGCCCGTGCGGGTGTCAATCTCAATCTTGTCGCCTTGGCTCACGAACAAAGGCACAGGCACTTCCATGCCGGTGGCAATCTTGGCAGGCTTCAACACTTTACCGGAGGTGTCGCCTTTGACAGCAGGCTCTGTCCAGGTGATCTCGCGCACCACACTGGTGGGCAGTTCGACCGAGATGGCTTTCTCGTTGTAGAACACCACTTCCAGCTCCATGC
>CANHUM010000069.1 GCA_947463845.1 Comamonadaceae bacterium | reverse complement strand
CTCTGGCCATCATTGGCATGGTGCTGGCTCTGGTACTCAGCAATCAGCGTCTGGATTCTTGACAGGCTGGCATGCAGGGAGTTCAGGCGCGACTGGGCCGCCAGCAGGTCTTGGCGCGTGTGGTCTGCCTGCTTGCGCGCCTTTTCAACCAGAATGGGCCAATGCAATACGGGAGAGAGAGACATGGTGGGTGTGCTGTAGGGAAGGTGCCGTCGATTCACCGCGACATGACCGCGGCCAGTTCGGTCTGGCAACTGTCAAAGTTAAAGGGCTCATGCATGTCCTGGCGGAGAAAGGCCTCCATGGCCGGGCGCAGGCGAATCGCTTCGTCCAGATCCGGGTTGCTGCGGGCTTCGTAGGCGCCGATCTGAATCAGGTCCTGGTTTTGTTGGTAGAGCGACCACAGCCGTCTGAACCGGTTGGCTCGCGTCAGTGTTTCGGGGTCGATCAGACTCGGCATCACGCGTGAAATCGAGCCGTTGAGGTCGATGGCCGGATAGTGGGCCGCGTCCGCCAGCTTGCGCGAAAGCATCACCTGACCATCGAGCGAAGCACGGGCAATATCGACAATCGGATCGTTGCTGTCATCGCCTTCGGCCAGCACGGTGTAAATCGCGGTGATGCTGCCGATGCCATGCCGACCGACGCCTGCGCGTTCGATCAGGGTCGGCAACAGGGCAAAGACCGAGGGTGGATAGCCCTTGGCCGTGGGCGGCTCGCCGATCGCCAGACCGATTTCGCGCTGGGCATGGGCCACACGCGTCAGGCTGTCGACCAGCATCAGCACGTTCTTGCCCTGGTCCCTGAAATACTCCGCAATCACGTGCGTCATCTGGGTGGCTTTCAGGCGCAGCACCGGCGACACGTTGGCCGGCGCGGCCACCAGCACGGATTTGGCCAGTCCCTCGGGACCCAGCGATTCTTCAATGAAGGCCTGAACCTCGCGACCACGCTCGCCGATCAGACCGATCACGACCACATCGGCTTCGGTGAACCTTGTCAGCATGCCCAGCAGCACACTCTTACCCACACCCGAGCCGGCAATCAACCCCAGCCGCTGGCCGCGACCAATCGTCAGCATGCCGTTGATGGCTTTGACCCCCACATCCAGGGTTTGCCGAATCGGACCGCGCTCCATCGGGTTGATCGGACAACCCTGCAGGCTCAGCACTTCCGGGCACTCGGGCAAAGGACGACCATCGAGCGGCTGACCCCGGCCATCCAGGATGCGCCCCAACAAGGCGGGCCCCAATCGGACACGGGCGCTGTGGCTGAGCACCCGCACTTGAGCCCCTGGGCCAATGCCGGCGGGTTCGCTGTAGGGCATCAGAAAAAGAGTTTTGTCGTGAAAACCGACCACCTCGGCCTCGACGGTTTGGCCCGATTGCCCGCGTACCTCACACAGCGCACCCAGAGGCGCCATGATGCCGCGGGTTTCCATGCGCAAGCCGACCAGCCTGACCAGCGTGCCGCTTTTTTCAGGCGGAGGGGCTTTCAGATGGCGCAGATGGTCTGAGGCGCAAAGCGCGAAATCACTCATGCCTTGAATTCCCGGTGTCAGTGGCTTGTGCATCGCCCAGCAACTGCCGCGACAGCACTTCCAGCCGGTGCTCGATCAGGTCCTCGACCAGGCTGTCATTGACCTCGACGCGCACACTGCCCGGTTGCAGGCGGGCGTCAGGTTCCAGGCGAAGCCCTTCGGAGGCGTCGCCCAAACGCCGCAAGCGCTCGAGATCGTCGGGATGGAGGCAAACCACCGCTTTGTCGGCCGGTTGGTCCAGGTGCGCCAGACATTCACGAACCAGATGCTCGATGGCGGCCCCCGAGAGGTTCAGCTCCGCACGCACCAGCTGTTCAGCCAGGTGCAGTGCCAGCCTTTTGAGGGGCTCGAACAACTGCTCTTGGTTGCCAGCCAGGTTTTGCAACGAGCCGACCACTTGGGTCAGCAGCGATCGGTCGCGTGCGTATTCATCGGCCAGGGCCTGCTCGGCCTCCAGTTTGCCCTCGGCGCGACCGGCCGCAAGGCCCTCGGCATAGGCCGCCACACGGATGGCTTCCAGGGCCTCGGGATCCATGCCGCCCTGAGCGCTGTCCGAACGGTCTGGACCTGCGTTTTCGGGGTCGATGGCGCGGCCGGCTTCTGGTTCCGGCAGCAACTCGATGTCCTGTAGCCCGGCCGGTTCAAGGCTGGTGGCCATCAGTGGGGCATTGTGGTTGATGATGCGCCAGGGACCAAAGCCGGCCACCTGCGCATCGTCCCAGTTCAGCCGCAGGAAGGCCGGCGCTGTGCTTTTGGCCTGCATCAGCGGGTCGGTCCGCCAGCCCTCGGGTTTATGGGGGTCAGACAAAGTCATCGCCACGTCCTGCCAGCACCAGTTCACCCTTGTCGGAGAGCTTGCGTGCGATGCGCATGATCAGTTTCTGGGCCTCTTCCACGTCGGTCAGACGCAGTGGGCCTTTGGCTTCCATTTCGTCGATGAACATGACGCGGGCACGTGAGGACATGTTGTCGAAGAATTTGTCCTTGACGAATTCGGGTGCCCCTTTGAGCGCGGTCATGAGCAGGTCGGGCTCGACATTGCGCATCAGGATCTGGATGGCCCGGTTGTCCACTGCCGCCAGGTTCTCGAAGGTGAACATGTTGTCCTGGATCTTCTGCATGAGGTCTGAATCCAGTTTTTCCAGGCCGCCCATGATGCTCGACTCGAGGTCCACCTTGACGAAGTTCATGATCTTGGCGGCAGCCTTGATACCGCCGAAGCTCGAAGATTTGGCCGACGAGCTGGAGGAGAACTGTTTCTTCATGATTTCTTCCAGTTCGTCCATGGCCGTAGGCTGCACGGTGTCCAGGCTGGCCACGCGCTGGAGAATTTCGGGCCGGCTTTCAGGCTCAAGGAAGTTCAGCACATCGGCGGCGACATCGTATTCGAGCACGGACAAGATGATGGCGACGACCTGTGGGTGTTCACCCCGGATCATGTCGGCGATCGATCGGGCGTCCATCCATTTCAGGATTTCCAGACCTTTGCTGCCTTGCCCCGGCATGATGCGCGACAGCACCGACAGGGCCTTGTCTTCGCCCAGCGCTCGGCGGAACACCTTTTCGACGTAGTCGCCCGTGCCCAGACCCAGGCTGGTTTGTTTCTTGAGTGTGGCCACGAATTCATCGAGCACCACATTGACCGCCTCCTGAGACAGGTCGGCCACAGACATCATGGCGCCACCCAGCGCCTGCACTTCGCGCGGGTTGAGGTAGCGCAGGATCTCGGCGGCCTGCTGTTCGCCCAGCAGCAGCATGAGCACGGCGGCGCGCTGCGAACCGGTGAGCTGATCGAGCTCCTCTCGCAGCTCCTCGCTCATGGTCAGCTCGCTGATGTCCGGCGCTTGAGCGCCGTCCTTGGCATCTTTGGCGTCCTTGTCCTTGCCGGTTTTGCCTGCGGCTTTGGCGTCTTTGTCCTTGGCGGCTTTGTCGTCTGGTTTTTTGGTGGCCATGGCGGCGTCCTTTTAGCTGCGGGGGGGTCAGGTCGACTTGATGGTGATCATGCCCTTGAGCACGTTCGCCACGCGGGCTGAGTCTTCGGCCACCAGCATCCGGATGAGGGCCACCTTGTCGTCGTAGGTGTTGGCCGTGTCGAGCATGTCGATGGAAATGCTGGACTTCTTGGGCTTGAGCTTGGCCTTGATGTCTTCCAGGCTCTCGCCTTCGCCGATCTGGATCATGCGCATGTCCTCTTCGGTCAGCTCGCCGTCGCCCAGGGCTTTCTTGGCCGCTTCGGCTTCGTTTTGCTTGTTCAGGCCGGTGATGGCCAGCATCAGGGGCCGGACGACGATCAGCAAGAAGATGATGAAGATCAGTCCAATCAATCCCATCTTCATCTGGTCCTGGACCGACTGGTCGGTGTACCAAGGGATGGTGTCGAGGTTGTCCGCAGGCTCAAAACGTGCTGGCACCACCGAGACCACGTCGCCGCGGTTCGATTGGAAGCCCACCACACTGCGCACCAGTTCCTGCATGCGCTCCATTTCCTGTGGGGTGTAGTTGACCGTGGTGGGGGCCTGGGCGTCTTTTTTGTCGCCGTCCTTGGAGGCTGGGGTAGGCCGTTCGTTGATCACCACCGCCACACTCACGCGCTGCACACCACCGGTGGCATTGCTGATGCGGCGAATGGTCCGGTCGATCTCGTAATTGCGGGTCTGACGGCTGCTGAGCGTCTGGCCCGATTCGGATTGTCCTTTGTTGGCGTCCACCCGGGTGTCGGTCTCCATGGTGGCCTGAGCAGGCGGCCGATTGGACAGGGCGCCCGGCACGCCTTCGGCATTGAGCTTGACCCCCCGATCTTCGGCCAGCACTTCGGAACGGGTCTTGGGTCCTTTGTCGCGCGTGTCGTAATCTTCGGTGGTGCTCTCGATTTGTGTGAAATCCAGCGTCAGGTTCACCTGCGAGCGCACATTGGCCTCGCCCACCATCGGCGCCAGGATCTGGATGATGCGGTTGCGGTACACCTCTTCGAGTTGTTGCTTGTGCTGTGTCTGGGCAGCGGTCAGTCCGAGCTTGAGCTCGCTGGTCGACTCGGTCAGCAGCTTGCCCACGTTGTCAACCACGGTCACATGATCGGCTGTGAGGTAAGGTACGCTGGACGACACCAGATGCACGATGGCTTGCACCTGCGAGGACGAGACGGCACGGCCCGGATGGGGTGAGACCACCACCGAGGCTTTGGGCGGGGTGCGGTCGCGCACGAACACGCTTTGTTTGGGCGCCGCCAGATGGACCCTTGCGCTCTGAATGGTGGCGATTTGCAAGATGGATCGGGCCAGCTCCTGCTCCATCGCCGCGTTCACTTGCACCTGTTCCATGAACTGGCTGGTGGTCATGGACGATTGGCCCTTGAGGGCCTCCAGACCGGTGGTGCCGCCGCGGGGCAAACCCTGCGACGCCAGGAAGATACGGGCTTCGTGGTAACGGTTGCTGGGCACCTGCAGGTGCCCGGTGGCCGAGTCGATGCGGGGTTCGAAAGCACCTTTGCGCAAGGCGTCAAAGGCAGCCTGCTGATCACTTTCGGTCAAGCCGGGCATGACCGGCTTGTAGGGCGTGGCATTCATGGCCATGTAGACCATGCCAAAGAGGATCAGGATGGCCAGCGCCACGATCCCGGGCAGGGCCTTTCGCACCGCCGGCTGGCTGACGATCTGCTTGGCTTGCGTGACCAAGAGCGACTCGCGCTTGGGCGGAGCGGTTGGGGTGAGCGCAGTGCTGCCGGACGGGGCGGGCGGCGAGGTCGTGGCCAGGGCGTTGCCGCCAGCAGGGGCAGAGGCGGGCGCCAAATCGGCGCTGGCCGGGTTGAGGGTTGCGGTCGTCATGGTCGGGTTCTCACATTCGTGTGTTCAGGCCTGCGGTCATCACACCGGCATGCTCAGGATGTCGTCATAAGCACGCATCACTTTGTTGCGGATTTGCAGCGTGGTCTCGAAGGCCAGCGACGACTTTTGCATGCCCAGCACCACCTCGGTCAGGGGCACTTCGCCACGCTCATACGCCGCTTGCAGTCCACGGGCGTGGGTCTGCGTGGCGTTGACTTGCTCGACCGCGTTTTTCACCAAATCACTGAACTGCGGTGCCTGGACCCGCTCGGACTGGCCGGTGATCGCAGCCGGTGTCGGCAGCTCGGCCGAGGCCTGGGCCTGAACACTGCGCAGGGTCTGCAACATGGATTGGATATTCGCCTGGGAGTTGATGCGATCGATCATGGTGTGCCTTTCCTCGGTCAGGATGCTTTGGCCAGAGCCAGGCTCAGACCGTTGTCACGCAGCCGCGCCATTTTGTAGCGCAGGGTGCGTGGGCTGATGCCCAGCCGCTCAGCGGCTTCGTTTTTGCTGCGGGTGGCAGCCAGTGCCGCCAGAATGATTTGATGTTCGTTTTGCTTGACGGCCTGGCTCAGGTCGGCATCGGCCGGGGTTTCCACCACCAGGGCGGTTTGCGCACCGGCGGCCGATGCGGTCACCTCTGGCCACGCGGTGGACGATTCGAGACCGACCCAGTCGTCAAACATCAGCTGGGCCGCGCCAATGGTGCCGTCCACGCTCAGCACGGTGGCCCGTTTGATCACGTTTTCCAGTTCACGCACATTACCCGGCCAGGGGTACTGCAGCAGCAAATTGCGCGCTTCCACGGTCAGCGGCCAGCGCATGCCGGGACGCCCGAATTTGTTCAGGCAATGCGCCACCAAGGGCATGATGTCGCCAGGCCGCTCGGCCAGTGGCAACAGACGCAGCTTGAACGTGGCAATGCGGAAGTAAAGGTCTTCGCGGAATTCGCGGGCCAGCATAGCCTGGCGCAGGTCCTTGTTGGTGGCCGCGATGACGCGCACATCCAGCCGGATGGGGCTTTGCCCGCCCAGCCGGGTCAGCTCGCGCTCTTGCAGCACGCGCAGCAGCTTGGTCTGCAGGTGCGGCGACATCTCGGCGATTTCGTCCAGAAACAGGGTCCCGCCTTGGGCTTGCTCGAACAGGCCCTTGTGGTCCCGGTGGGCATGGGTGAAGGCCCCACGCTCGTGGCCAAACAGCATGTCTTCAATCAGGGCGTCCGGCATGGCGGCGCAGTTGCAGGCCACAAAGGGTCCGTTGGCCCGGGGCGATGCTTCGTGCAGCACCCGTGCAAGCACTTCCTTGCCAGCCCCGGTGGGGCCAATCAGCAAGGCGGTCACATCGGTCTGTGCCACCCGCCGAGCCAGGGCCAGCAAGCATTGGCTGGCCGGGTCCACGAACACGGCCTCCAGAGGGTGCCTGGCCGCTGTGGTATGGGCAGCGGGTTCAGCGGCAGCAACTGGCTTGGCTGGCTCGGCCGTTGGTGCCGCCGTCTCGGGCGACGAAAGTAGGCCGGCCAGATCACGCCAACGGCGCGCAGTCCAGTCGTCGGCGCGCACCACCTGGCGCACGCCGGCGTGCGCCACGGCCATGGCCAGGTCCAGCGCGCCGGCATCCAGGCGGCACACCAGAGGGCGCTGCAGCCCCGCACGGGCCAAGGTGTTCTGCACGCCGGTCAGCGTGTCGGTGTCGTAGCGAAGGCGCAGCACCACACAGCTGGCATGGGCGGCGGCTTCAGGCAGGTCGTCTAGGGTGCGAATGGCATGAACTTGCCACCCGGCGGCGGCCAGTTGTTCGCGTTCATGCGATCCGAGGGTGGTGGTCGGATCCAGCCAGACCGCGCACAACTGCTCTGCGGCAACGTCTGCGGCGGCAAAATCGATTCGGCTGTTCATCCTGGCTGGTCCTTCTTGCGGTGAGATCAGCGGCAAGACGCAAAAGGTGTGCCAGCACACAAAACCCCCGATTTGCCGGTCTTTTTGCCGCTTATGTCGGGGTTTTGGCGGCCGCAGTCGGATGCGGACCGCCGGGGTGTCGAAAAATCAACAGCCGGGGTCGTATCGCCGGGCCGCGTGGTTCAGCTCTGCCCGCGTGGTGGTTTGGCCTCAAAACCACGGCAGTGCTGACCATCCACCTGCAGCACATCTCGGGAAGGCAGTTGGGGGCTTTTGAAGCCCATCAGACGGCAGAGGTAGGGCTGGCGCGGCTCGTAGGTCAACCCGAAATGCCGGCACTGCCAGCAGTCGGGTGCCGAAGGGGGGCGCTCATACGGGGTGGCCATAGGCGATGTGTTGCGTCCGAAGGGGCTGTGAGACTGGCCGGATTATTCCAGATCCCTCTGAACGACCGTTGCTCATCGTGACATGGGCATGTGGGACGGTGCCGGATGGAAGAAAAGCGCAAATCGGTCCTCAAGTTCTCCCGGGCATGACCGATTCATGCTCCAACAGAACTCGGGTCACCAGTTCTTGTCTTGTTCCGGCAGCCGCCCCAAGCGTCTGTTAATCACTTTGTAAGCCCTCTTAGGAGAAGTGCGATGAGCGTCATCAACACCAACTTCAAATCGTTGATCACCCAGAACAATCTGACGGTGAACAACCGCAACCTGTCGGAGGCGATGGAAAAGCTCTCGACCGGCAAGCGCATCAACAGCGCGTCCGACGATGCCGCTGGCTTGGCCATCAGCAACAAGAT
>CANHUM010000068.1 GCA_947463845.1 Comamonadaceae bacterium | reverse complement strand
ATGGTCATGGGCCCGTCCATCATCTCCAGGCCCGCCGGGATGATGCCCGCCGCAATGACCGCGGCCACCGCGTCACCGGCTTTGCGCACGTCGTCAAAGCTGGCCATGATGCAGCGCGCCAATTGCGGCTTGGGCACCAGCTTGACGGTGACTTCGGTGGTCACGGCCAGCATGCCCTCGCTGCCCACCAGCACGGCCAGCAGGTCGTAGCCCGAGGTGTCGAGCGCGTCGCTGCCGAACTCAATCGGGTCGCCTTCAATGGTGAAGCCACGCACTTTGAGCACGTTGTGCACCGTCAAGCCGTATTTGAGGCAGTGCACACCCCCCGAGTTTTCGGCCACGTTGCCGCCAATGGTGCAGGCAATCTGACTGGACGGGTCGGGCGCGTAATACAGGCCGTAAGGCGCCGCCGCTTCGCTGATGGCCAGGTTGCGCACGCCGCACTGCACCACGGCTGTGCGGCTCACGGGGTCCACGCTTTTGATTTGGTTGAAACGCGCCATGGACAGCGTCACGCCCATGCGGTGCGGCATGGCACCGCCCGACAGGCCCGTGCCTGCGCCACGCGCCACCACCGGCACCGCCAGGGCGTGACAGGCTTTGAGCACGGCCTGAACTTGTGCCTCGGTCTCTGGCAAGGCCACCACCAAGGGGCGCTCGCGGTAGGCCGTCAGACCATCGCACTCGTAGGGTGTGGTGTCTTCAGGGGTGTAGAGGATCGCGTCTTGCGGCAGCACCCGGCCCAAGGCCTGCACCACAGCGCGTTGGCGCTCGGCACGTTCGGTGGCGGTCAGTTGCTGGGTTTCGGCGGGGGTATTGGCGCTCATGGCATTCAAAACCTTGAAATGGAACCCTCAATGTACGCCCATCCGGCCGCGGATGGGCTGAATATTCTTTGACGGACTTGTGAAATCAGGCCAGCGCTTTTTTCAGCCAGTCGGCAAAGGTGGCGCATTCCCAGCGTTCCATGGTGCCGGTGCGCCAGCACAGGTAATGGGCGTGCGGGCTGGGCACGCTGCGCTCAAACAGGCGCACCAGCTGACCGCTTTCCAGCCAAGGCGCACCCAGCTTGGTGCGAATCAGGCCCACGCCCAAGCCTTGGGCAGCGGCGTCGCACATCAGGCCAATGTCGTTGAAAGACGAGCCATCGGTCGGTTCAGGCCAGTCCAGATCGTGCGCGGCGAACCAGGTGCGCCACGGCTCCAAAGGGCTGCGCAACAGGGCCACGCCATGCAGATCTTCGGCGCTGGCAAAGGGGCCGTTTTCGCGCAACCAAGCGGGTGAGGCCAGAGGGGTCACATCGTCTTTGGCCAGACACACGTGCTCGACGTCCGAATAGCGCCCGGTGCCAAAACGCACCGTCAAATCAGCGTCTTCGGCCACCACATCCAGCAGGGGAATGCTCACCTGGAGGGTGATGTCGATCTCGGGGTAGGCGTCCAAAAAATGTTTCAGGCGCGGCATCAGCACCGAGCGGGCAAAGGTGGGCGTGACCGCCAGGCGCAATTTGCGCCGTCCCGGCGTGTTGCTGGCACTGGGAAAACGCTGCAACGACACCAGGCCTTCGCGCACATGGGCCAGGTACTCGATGCCTTCGGTGGTGAGCGAAAAATCCGCCCGGCCAAACAGCTTGGTGCCGATGATCTGTTCCAGCTGCTTGACCCGGTGGCTCACCGCGCTGGGCGTCACGCACAACTCTTCGGCCGCCTGGGTCACGCTGCGCAAACGCGCCAGTGCCTCAAACGTCAGGAGGCACTGGATGGGCGGGATGCGGGAGGTGGCGGACATGTTGAATCGGTTAGGGACAGAGCTGAAGATCTGCCCCTCAAAAGTATTTATTTGAAAATCACGGTTTTGTGACCGTTGAGCAGGACACGGTGTTCGCTGTGCCACTTGACGGCGCGGGCCAAAACTTGGCTTTCGGTGTCGCGGCCTTGGGCTGTCAGGTCTTCCACCGTTTTGCTGTGGTCCACGCGGGCCACGTCTTGCTCAATGATCGGGCCCTCGTCCAGATCGGCCGTCACATAGTGGGCCGTGGCACCGATCAGCTTCACACCCCGTTCATGTGCCTGGTAATAGGGCTTGGCGCCTTTGAAGCTGGGCAAAAAGCTGTGGTGAATGTTGATGGCGCGTCCGGCCAGTTTGCGGCACAGGTCGTCAGACAGGATTTGCATGTACCGCGCCAACACCACCAGCTCCGCACCTTCGGACTGGATGATGTCGTACTGGCGGGCCTCGGCCTGAGCTTTGCTGTCTTTGGTGACCGGAATGTGATGAAACGGCACGTTGTAGCTGGCCGCCAGTTGGTAAAACTCGCGGTGGTTGCTCACGATGGCACGGATGTCCAGCGGCAGCAGGCCGCTTTTCCAGCGGAACAACAAGTCATTCAGGCAATGCCCTTCCTTGCTGACCATGATCACCGTGCGCATGGGCTGAGCGGTGGCATGCAAATCCCACTTCATGTCAAAGGTGCTGGCAAATTGAGCCCATTGCGCCTCCAGAGCCGCGCCATCGACCCGCGCACAGGCAAATTGCACCCGCATGAAAAACAAGCCGGTGTCGTGGTCGTTGTATTGCGCAGCCTCTTCGATGTTGCCGCCCCGCTCCAGCAGAAAACCCGACACGGCATGCACGATGCCGGTACGGTCAGGGCAGGAGAGGGTGAGGATGTAGGTGGTGGTCATGGGGTCAAAGCTGGCATTGGCACGCTCAAGTGCCCGTCAAGGCCGTGGGCCTAGGAGATGGGCTATTGTAGAGAAAGCATCCTGGAGAGCCACAGCCCTTGGACCCGGCGATCCCATCCTCCATGAGAGGCTTAAACTGCTGACCTGTCGAATACAGACAAAGAGGAGTTTTCAGCTGTGGCCCTGACCGACTTGAACATGGACAACCAGTGGTTGCCCTTCACGCCCAACCGCAGTTTCCGCCAGGACCCCCGTGTGTTCGTGGGGGCCGAGGGCATGCACTTCACCACCCACGACGGCAAAAAAGTCATCGATGGCATCTCGAGCCTGTGGTGCGTGGGTGCGGGCCACAACCGCCGCCCGATCAACGAGGCCATTAAAAAGCAGCTGGACACACTGGATTACGCGACAGCGTTTCAGGCCAGCAATGACAAAGCTTTTCAGGCGGCTCAGATGATCGCAGCAATGGCCCCTGGCGACCTGAACAAGGTGCTGTTTTGCAATTCGGGCTCGGAGGCGGCCGATACCGCGCTGAAAGTGGCCTTGGCCTACCACCGCGCCCGGGGTGAGGGTCATCGCAACGTGTTCATTGGTCGTGAAAAGGGTTACCACGGCGTCAACTTTGGCGGCATGAGCGTGGGTGGGCTGCCGGCCAACCGCAAGGTGTACGGCGCGCAGCTGCTGCCGCGCGTGGACCACATGCGTTTCATTCACGACCCCGTGAAACACGCCTACATCCACCACGAAGAACCGGTTTGGGCTGAAGACCCGTTGCTCGAGCTGGAAAACCGCATTTTGGTGCTGCACGACCCGAGCAACATTGCCGCCGTGATCGTAGAGCCGATTGCAGGCAGTGCGGGCTGGTACATCCCGCCCCAGGGCTATGTGAAGCGCTTGCGCGAGATTTGCGACCAGCATGGCATCTTGCTGATCTTTGACGAAGTGATCACCGGCTTTGGTCGCCTGGGCGTGAACTTCGGTGCCGACTTTTATGGCGTGGTGCCCGACATGCTGAACTTCGCCAAGGCGGTGACCAACGGCGTGATCCCGCTGGGGGGCGTGATCTGTCGCGACTTCATCTACGACGCGATGATGAACACCAGCGCACCTGGCCATGCCATCGAGTTCTTCCACGGTTACACCTATTCCGGCCACCCGGTGGCCTGCGCAGCCGCCGTTGCCACGCTGGACTTGCTGAAGCAAGAAAACCTGTTTGCCCGCGCTGGACAAAAGGGCCGGGTGCTGGGCGACGCCATGCACAGCGCCTTGAGGGGTCTGCCCAATGTGGTCGGCATCCGCACCCTGGGCCTGGCCGGGGCGGTGGAGCTGGCCAGCATTCCGGGCACGCCCGGCAAGCGGGCTTACGACATTTTCATGGACTGCTTCCACCGCGGCGTGTGGGTTCGTCCCGCCGGTGAAAACATCGTGATTTGCCCACCCTACATCGTGGAAGACGCGCACATCGACCAGATCGTGCAGACGGTCGCCGACAGCATCCGCAAACACGCCTGATGCACGGCTCTCTGGGTGCCGGGGTGCACGCTTGACACTCTGGCCACGCACCTTGGGCACTTTGGCCGCCGCCTGGCTGGCGGCCGAACTGTGCGTCTGGCTGGGCACCCCCATTCCCTGGATGCTGGGTCCTTTGCTGATCACCGCCCTGGCCTCCATGGCCGGCGCGCCCACGCACAGTGCCAACCTGTTGCGCAACAGCGGTCAATGGGTCATCGGGGCGGCCTTGGGTTTGTACTTCACGCCACAGGTCAGTGCGCTGGTGCTGGCGCAGTGGTGGGCCATTGCACTGGCCGTGGTGTGGGCGCTGACACTGGGGGCGGTGTTTGGCCTGTGGCTGCAGCGACAACATGGTGCCGAGTTGGCGCACCTGCCACCCCGGTCTTTGCTGGCCACCACGTATTTTTCCGGCTCGATCGGCGGTGCGTCCGAGATGACGCTGCTGGCCGAGCGTTATGGGGCGCGTACCGACCTGGTGGCCGCAGCGCACAGCATGCGCCTGGTGATGGTGGTGATTGCCGTGCCATTTGGCATGCAATGGGCGCAGCTGCAGTGGGGCTTGACGGTGGACGCGTCCCTGTTGCCAGGCCAAAGGGTGGCGCAATGGCCGGGTTTGCTGTGGCTGGGCTTGGTCACAGGGGCCGGAGGTTGGCTCATGCTGAAGCTGGGCCGCACCAACCCGTGGTTCATCGGCGCACTGCTGGCGTCGATGGCGGTGACCCTGGCAGGCTGGCAATGGTCGGCTGTGCCCAATGCGCTGTCCAACGCTGCGCAACTGGTCATCGGTGTGAGCCTGGGCATCCGCTTCAGGCGCGAGTTCATCAACACCGCACCCCGCTGGCTGGCCTCGGTGGCCTGGGGCTCGTTGTGGATGATGGGCGCGTCGGTGTTCTTTGGCATGGCCCTGGCGTGGGGCACGGGCCTGCACCCGGCCACACTGATTTTGGGCACTGCACCCGGCGGGATCACCGAGATGGCCATCACGGCCAAGGTGCTGCAACTGGGGGTGCCAGTGGTGACAGCATTTCAGGTGTGCCGTCTGGTGGCCGTGCTGCTGATTGTGGGGCCACTGTTCACCTGGGTGGCACGTCGGTTGGACAAGGCCTGAGCGGCCACAGGGCCCTGATGGCAGGTCAGTGCACCACCACAGGTTGCTGGGCCAAGCCGGCGTAACCCTCCAGCGTGTCTTCAACTTCTTGCTGGGTGGGGGTGTGCTGCTGCCACGCCTGAATTTGCTGCTGGAACATCTCGGCCCAGGAGCCGTCCAGATACACCTCTTTGCCCGAGCGTTTGTCCACGATTTCAAAACCATGGCGCTCCAGCTGGGGCTGGGTGCTGCTGTCCGCCACTTCGGCAGGTGCATTGGCCAGCATGTGCATCACGGCAAAGGTTTCGGATTCGTACAGCAGGTTCATGGGTTCATTCTCTCTCAACTTGTCGCTTTCAAGTAAGTCTGATTGCAACAACTTCAAGAGGGTGTGGTTTTTCAACCGGGCGCTGGCGCCAGAGGCAGTGGGGGCAATGCTTCGCTGGCCGACAAAAGAAGATCGATGAAGCTGCCACTGACCTGGGTGATGCGGATGCGTACGGGCAACCAATGGTGTGCGGCCGCCACCCAAAATTCGACTTTGGCATCAAAACGGTTGCGGGGCATGCAGACCCATTTGGTGGCCATCAGGGGCTGCCCGTCCAGCTGCAGCAGCTCCTCCTGCTCCAAGGTCAGCAACCAGGGCAAAGCATCGCGCACTGTGGCGGTTTGCACTTGCAAACGTGTGCCTGGCTGCAGCCGTGCGCCCTCCTGGGCCATGAGGCCCGCCAGCTGTGCATACAGGCTGATCTGGTCCTGGGCACCGGGTTGCAGCGATGCGACCGGGGCATTGCTGCTGAACACGATGCGGTTCTGGGCACGGTCAAAATGGGTGGCACGCTCGCTGCGCCAGCTGTCAGAGAACCGCACTGGCGCCAGCCCTTGAGACGTGATCTGCCCCTGGCTTCTCCAATGCCGTGAGCCAAGCAAAAATGCCCTGACCGACAAGCTCATGGCGTAAGCGCCCGCGTTGTGCTGCCAACGCAACTCACCTGTGGCCTGGTAAGGGATGCCTTTTTCCTGGCCATGGAGGCGATAGCTGAGCATCACCGATGGCGGCAGGGATCCCACGCCCAATGGTGGCAAGGCCATGCTGGTCTCCGAGATGCCCTCGGCCGAAGGCGCCACGGCCGTGGGCGCCTGAGCCAGCGAAGTGCTTTCGGGTGGTTTCGTGTCCTCTTCCTGCCCCGCCCCTGGCGCGAAATGGTCCGGCATGGCGGTCTGGGTGGCTGGGTCAGGCTCCGCCTGGGGTTCGGGCGGGGGTGCCACTGGCAACGCATCCTGGCGAACCGCAGCGGGTTGAGACACCGTGGCCACCCGGGTGCCGGGGGCTCGAGCGGTCAATGGCGCTGGTGCGGCCTGCTGTTTCACCGGCTCAGGGCTGACCCACCGTGTTTGCATGGGGCCAACCCGAAGGGCACGCGAGCCCTCCACTTGCCAAACCGACACACCCAGCATCGCCATCAACAAGCCCGCATGCAAAACCAAAACCACCAGACCCCAACGCCACAAGGTTTTCGAGGCCGGAGCGCCCGAGTCGCTCGCTTGCAAAGGCATATGGGGCCTGGCCATGATCATGCGATGGCTGATCTGTGGGCCGCAAATGACCGGGCCTGGTCAGGCTCCGGACCCACCCAGATCGGAGGACAACTGCCGGGCAAATGCGCGCAAGGCCTGCGCCACAGGTCCATGCCAATCGGTATCCAATGTGGCCGAAGAACCCAGAGACACCACGCCCAAAGCCAAATGTCCGTCCGCGTCGAATACCGGCGCACAAAACCCGGAAATGCCGGGCAACAAAACATTGACCACACGACCCAAGCCTTGCGCACGGGTTTCGCTCAGCATGGCCTGCACCTGCGCGGGAGTGACCGGTAAATCGCTGCGACCCAGTTTACGGGCCAGGGCCAGCTCGGCATCGATCATGGGGCGGGCCTTGTCGGCTGCGCCGCCATGACCCATGAAGGCCGCAAAACACCGACCCGTGGCCGATGACAAGAGCGGCATCACATCTCCCAGGCGCAGACTGACGGGCATGGCCAGTGGGGTCTCCTGCCAGTGCACCAGGGTCGGACCCCGGTTGCCCCAAACGGCCAGAGCCAGGGTGTGGCCCGTCTGGTCCATCAAAGTTGGCAAGCGCTCACGCGCGAGTTTGACGGCATCCAGCCTGGACAAAGTGGCCAAGCCCAAGCGCAAAGTGGCGGGGCCGAGTTCGTACCGGGTGTTGGCGTCCTGAACCACCAGATTCAGGCGCTGAAAGCTCACCAAGTATCGGTGAGCCTTGGCTGCGCTCATGCCCGCCGCACTGGCCAGGTCGCGCAACATCAACGGGCCGGGGGCCTGCGCCAGCACGTCCAGCAGGGCAAAGCCCACCTCGACCGACTGGATGCCTGCGCGCTCTTTGTCCGCTTCAGGGTGGGTGTTCATGGTGCTGTCGTGGGCCATATGCTCTAGAATCAGGTTTCGATTAGTTAAACGAGTTTAACAATGCGTAATTCAATGCGCCATTCGCCCGTGCTGCCCACGGCTGTGAGGGGCGTTCAAAACGGGCAAACATCATGAAATTGGCGACCTACAAAGACGGCTCACGCGACGGACAACTGGTGGTGGTCTCGCGCGACCTGAGCACCGCACATTATGCGACCGGCATCGCCAGCAAACTGCAACAGGTCCTGGATGACTGGAACTTTCTGGCCCCTCAGCTGCAAGACCTGTACACCACTTTGAACCAGGGCAAGGCCCGCCACGCTTTCCCGTTTGATCCGGCCCAATGCAT
>CANHUM010000067.1 GCA_947463845.1 Comamonadaceae bacterium | reverse complement strand
CCTGCGTCTTCGGCAAACTGCACCGTGCGCAAAACACGCACGTCTTCGATGCGCTTGACGGCACGGGCGCTGGCAACGCCAGCCATGTCCTGGCTGAATTCCTGATCGCGGAAGACCGTGAGGCCTTCCTTGAGCGAGAGCTGAAACCAGTCGCGGCAGGTGATGCGGTTGCCGGTCCAGTTGTGGAAGTACTCGTGGCCCACGACCGATTCGATGTTGCCGAAGTCCACATCGGTGGCGGTGGCCGGGTTCGCCAACACGTACTTGGTATTGAAAATGTTCAGGCCCTTGTTTTCCATCGCGCCCATGTTGAAGTCGCTGGTGGCGACGATCATGAAGCGTTCCAGATCCAGTGGCAGACCAAAGCGCGCCTCGTCCCAGGCCACGCTGGCCATGAGCGAGTTCATGGCGTGCTCGGTCTTGTCCAAGTCGCCGGGGCGCACAAACACTTGCAGCAAATGCTCTGTGCCGCTGCGGCTTTTGATGCGTTGTTCTCGCGCGACCAGCTGACCGGCCACCAAGGCGAACAGGTAGCAGGGCTTTTTGTGCGGATCAACCCATTTGGCAAAGTGGCGACCGTCCTCCAGTGCGCCTTGTTCCACCAAATTGCCGTTGGACAGCAGCACCGGGTATTTGGCCTTGTCAGCGCGAAGCGTGACGGTGTAGCTGGCCATGACATCTGGCCTGTCCAGGAAGTAAGTGATGCGGCGAAAGCCTTCGGCCTCGCATTGCGTGAAGAACGTGCCCTGGCTGACGTACAAGCCCATCAGTTGGGTGTTCTTCTCCGGATTGCAGGTGGTGAAGATTTCCAGATCGAATGCATCAGCGCCTTCAGGCAAGTTCTCCAGCACCAGTTGGTTGCCGTCCATCTTGAAGGAGGTGCCACCGCCGTTGACCAGCACGCGAGCCAAATTGAGGTCTTCGCCATCCAGGCGCAGTGCTTGTACAGCCACATCCGGATTGCGGCGCAAACGCATTTTGTTGAGTACGCGGGTTTTGTTCGGGTCAAGGTCGAACGTCAAATCGACCGTGTCGATCCAGAAAGCCGGGGCTGCATAAGCCTCCCGGTGAATCGCGGTAGCTTGTCCTTCACGCATCAGGAACTCCGTTGGGGTTGAGGTCTGATCAGCTCAGAGGCCTTGTTTCAGTGAGGCTTCAATGAATGCATCGAGGTCACCATCGAGCACTTTTTGGGTGGCCGAGATTTCGACGTTGGTGCGCAAATCCTTGATGCGGCTGTTGTCCAGCACATAGCTGCGGATTTGGTGACCCCAGCCTACATCGGTCTTGGTGTCTTCCAGCTTTTGTTGTTCTTCCAGGCGCTTGCGCATCTCGAAGTCATACAGGCGTGAACGCAGACGTTGCCAGGCGACATCGCGGTTGCTGTGCTGGCTGCGGCCGTCCTGGCACTGCACCACGATACCGGTGGGGATGTGCGTCAGCCGCACGGCCGAGTCGGTTTTGTTGATGTGCTGACCACCCGCGCCGCTCGCACGGAAAGTGTCGGTGCGCACGTCAGATGGGTTGATGTTGATCTCGATCGAATCGTCGATTTCGGGGTAGACGAACAGCGAGGCAAACGAGGTGTGGCGGCCACCCGAAGAGTCAAACGGGCTCTTGCGCACCAAACGGTGCACACCGGTTTCGGTGCGCAGCAGGCCAAACGCATACTCGCCTTCGATCTTGATGGTCGCACCCTTGATGCCCGCCGTGTCGCCTGGGGTCTCATCTTCTACGGTGGCCTTGAAGCCTTTGCGTTCTGCGTACTTCAGGTACTGGCGCAGCAGCATGCTGGCCCAGTCACAGGCTTCGGTACCGCCTGCGCCGGCCTGGATGTCGACAAAGCAGTTGAGCGGGTCGGCCTCGTGGCGGAACATGCGGCGGAATTCGAGGTCCTGGACCAGTTGGGTCAGCTTGGCCGCTTCGGCTTCGATGGTCATCAGACCCGCTTCGTCGCCTTCCTCCTTGCTCATCTCGAAGAGCTCGAGGTTATCGGCCAGCTCATTGGTCAAAGTGGTGATGGTCACCACCACACCGTCCAAGGCTTTTTTTTCTTTGCCCAGTTCCTGGGCTTTTTTGGGGTCGTTCCAGACTGTGGGGTCTTCGAGCGATGCGTTGACGGTTCTCAGGCGTTCAGACTTGGCATCGTAGTCAAAGATACCCCCGAAGTTCTTGCGTCCTGGCGGACAAGTCCGTGAGGGTGGAGCCAATTTGGTTGATGCGTTCTGCGTCCATGGTGAAAAAGTCCGGTTCGGTAAACCAGGCATTTTCTCATGACTTGACTGCAGCGGGTCGTGGCCTGTTTCTTGGTCTGGCTGATGGGCCTCAAAACCTTCGGCCGTAAGAGAGCATGATGCCGGCGCTGCCCAAGACTTTTACCTGTACCGAGTCGTGCGTGTTGAGCTGGTACCCAATGGCTGGAATGACCGCAGGTGAAAAACCGTTGTAGTTCAGCGGGACTTTGTTCTCGTAGGGTGCCACGTAACCGTACAAGATACCGGCGGTCACCTTGGCGAACAGCCGAGGCACACCGAGCAAGCTGTTGAATTGCTGCCCTGCATACACGTAGACGGTTGGCTGCCCAAAGGAGTTGCTGAAGAGACTCAATCCGCAAAGGCGATCACCCGGCAGTTGCTCGTCCAGGGCCAGCAGGACCACATGTTTGTGTTCCGGACTGCGACTCCAATGGTGGGTATACGGCGAAAAAGTGATTTCACCTCGGTGTACAGGTTCGGGCGCGCCCTGAACCGATAAGAATGAGGGACACCAGCGGGTCGTTTGTTGCGCCATGGCCGGCGCACCCAGCATGGCCAACGCCAGAGCCAAAGCCAATACAGGCGCTCTGAATAAGGGACTTGGAGCTGGCTTCATGGCGAGAGGGTGTTGAACAATGAGGGCGGATTGTAGAGCCCAAATCAGCTCAGGAATTTTTCCAGCAAATTCGCCAGCGCATGCGGCTGGTCATGGTGCAGCATGTGACCGGCGTCCTGGATCACGGCTTTTTCAAGCGTGGGTACAGCCTTCAGACGCTCGTGAAACTCGGCCAAGGTGTAGCGACCTTTCCACCATTGGCTGAGTGAGTCGTCAGACGCCTCCACGGCCAGCACCGGAGCGCTGATGTGACGGTACATGGCCAGCGCTTCTTCCACGCGGAACAAATAGGGGTTGACGACCTTGTGGGCCGAGTCGCCCAGAATGCGCCACTGGCCATCTGGGCCAGGACGGGCCCAATGCTGCGCCAGCCAGTCGGCCTGGTCCTGTTGCAAGCGGTGGTTGGTTTTCATCAGGCGTGCGGCCACACCCTGGGCATCGGCGTAGGCTTTGAGTGTATGGTCGCCCGCACGTTGCGCTTGGAGTTCATTGAGCCACTGGGCCATCCGGGTTGGGGCTTGGGCCGGTGCAGTGGCGGCCATGCCGAAGCCTTCGAGGTTGACGAGGCGGCGTATGCGTTCGGGGCGGGTACCTGCGTACATCATGACCACGTTGCCGCCCATGCTGTGGCCGACCAGGTCAATGGCTTGTCCTGGATAGAGCGCATCGAGGAGGGCGTCCAGATCGGCCAGGTAATCGGGGAACCAGTAACAGTCGGTGGGTGGGGTCTCGGTCAGGCCGTAACCGCGCCAGTCCATCGCCATGATGGGGCGCTGGCTGGCGAAAGCCTCGCTGAAGGCATCGACCATGAACTGCCAGGAGGCGGCCACATCCATCCAGCCGTGGGCCAAGACCAGGGGTGTAGCGCCAGGCTGACCTGAGCCCCATAGGCGGACGTGGTAGCGGCAGCCCCGCAGGGGCACCCAGTGGCTTTGAGATTCACGTTGAACTTGGTACATACTTTCGATCATAAGGAGAGACACGATGAGCGTCAGTCGCAACCAGGACCGTCCAAGCCCCCGCACCACCGACCGCTATCCCGCCATCCACCAGGGTTTTGGCTGGAAAGTGCCCAAGCGTTTCAACATGGCGCAGGCCTGCTGTGGCCAGTGGGCTGAACAGCCCGCCACGGCCCGCCGCACGGCCATCCGCGAGCATGTGGCGGGACACGGCTTGGGCCAGAGCTGGACATTTGGCCAGCTGCAAACCGCCGCCAATCGCCTGAGCCGTCTTTTGGAAGGGCTGGGCGTGCAGCGTGGCGACCGGGTCGCGATTGTGCTGCCTCAACGATTTGAAACGGCGGTGGCCTATATGGCGGTGTTGCAAATGGGAGCGGTGGCCATGCCGCTGTCCATGCTGTTTGGCCCCGAGGCCTTGTCCTTTCGCATCAACGACAGCCAAGCCCGTGTAGCGGTGTGCGATGAATCCACTGTGCAGGCCTTGCAGCAGGCGCGGCCTGATTGTCCCAGCTTGGAAACCCTGATTGGTGTGGGTCGTGCTGGGCCGCTGGCGGATCTGGATTACGCGCAAGCTGTGGCCAGTCAGACCCCATCGTTCAAAGCCGTGCGCACGCTGGCCGAAGACCCGGCGGTGCTGATCTACACCAGCGGCACCACTGGCAACCCCAAGGGCGCGCTCATTCCCCATCGGGCGCTGATCGGCAACCTCACGGGTTTTGTGTGCAGCCAAAACTGGTTTGGCTTTGACCCGTTCCGTGCCGAACGCCCGTCCAAGGCGGTGTTCTGGTCGCCTGCCGACTGGGCCTGGACAGGCGGCTTGATGGACGCTTTGCTGCCGAGCCTGTATTTTGGACGGCCCATCGTGGCCTTCAATGGGCGCTTTTCACCTGAATTGGCCTTTGAGATTTTGCAGAGCCACAGTGTCACGCACACCTTTTTGTTCCCTACGGCGCTCAAGGCCATGATGAAGGCGGTGCCCGATGTGAAATCCCGCTACCGCCTGAAGCTGCAAGCCATGATGAGCGCGGGCGAAGCAGTGGGCGATGCGGTGTTTGGCTATTGCCAGCAGCAGTTGGGGGTCACGGTCAATGAGATGTTTGGCCAAACCGAGATCAATTACGTGGTGGGCAACTGCGCCCGACTGTGGCCCGCCAAACCCGGCAGCATGGGCAAGGGCTATCCCGGCCACCGGGTGGCGGTCATCGACGAGACAGGCCAACTGTGCCCGCCTGGCACCCCAGGCGAAGTGGCCGTCAACCGCTTCGATGTGCACGGGCACCCCGACCCGGTGTTCTTTTTGGGCTACTGGAACAACGCCAAGGCCACCCAAGCCAAATACACGGGTGACTGGTGCCGCACCGGCGACATGGCCGTTGCCGACGAGGATGGCTACCTTTGGTACCAAGGCCGTACCGACGACATGTTCAAAGCGGCCGGTTACCGCATCGGGCCTGGTGAGATTGAGAACTGCCTGGTCAAGCACCCGGCCGTGGCCAACGCCGCCGTGGTGCCCAAGCCCGACGCTGACCGGGGTGCGCTGGTCAAAGCGTATGTCGTTCTGTCACCCGATTGGGCAGCCCGCCGACCCTCAGGTTCGGGCCAGGCCAGCTTTGACGACGAGGTGCGACGTGAACTGCAGGCCCATGTGAGAGGCTTGCTCGCCCCCTATGAATACCCCAAGGAAATCGAGTTCATCGATCAGCTGCCCATGACCACCACCGGCAAGGTGCAGCGGCGGGTGCTGCGCCTGCAGGAAGAAGCACGCGCGACAGCAAGACACAACCCGACCACTTGACGCGTGACAAAATCATTCCAAGGCTCTGGTTTTGTGAACAGGGTCTGCCTGCGGGCTTGAATTCAATACAGGACTCACCATGAAAACCGTTCAACTCGGACAATCCGACTTGCAAGTGACGCCCATCTGTCTGGGCACCATGACCTTTGGCGAGCAAGTCAACGAAGCCGACGCGCATACCATCCTGGACCGCTCACTCGACGCCGGGATCAACTTCATCGACACCGCCGAGATGTATGCCGTGCCCGCCACGGCAGCCACCTGTGGCTTCACCGAAACCTACATTGGCAACTGGTTGGCCAAAAATCCCGGTGCCCGCCAGAAACTGGTGTTGGCCACCAAGGTGGCAGGCCCGTCGCGCGGCATGCCCTGGATTCGGGAGGGCTCGGGCCTGAGCGGGCAGGACATCCTGAACTCGTGCGATGCCAGCCTGCGCCGTCTGAAGACGGACGTGATTGACCTGTACCAGATCCACTGGCCTGAGCGCCATGTTCCGGTGTTTGGCATGACCTATTTCGATCCCGCCAAGGACAAATCGGTCACCTCCATCCACGACCAACTCGAAGCCCTGTCCCTGCTGGTCAAGGCGGGCAAGGTCCGCTACATCGGTCTCTCGAACGAGTCGCCTTATGGCGTGCATGAGTTTGTGCGCCTGGCTGAGCAGCACGGCTTGCCGCGTGTGGCCACGGTGCAGAACCCCTATTGCCTGGTCAACCGCACCTATGACAATGGACTGGACGAGACCTGCTACCGCCTGCATGTTTCCATGCTGGCGTACTCACCGCTGGGTTTTGGCTTGCTCACTGGCAAGTACGATCAGGTGGACCTGACGGGTCCTTTGTTGCCCGATGGAGGCCGTATTGCCCGTTATGACTCGATGCGCAAGCAGCGTTGGGGCCGACCCGAAGCGCTGGCCGCAGCCCGCCGCTACAACCAGCTGGCGCGCGACAACGGCATGACGCCCACCCAAATGGCGCTGGCGTTTTGCTACCACCGCTGGAGCGTGGCCAGCACCATCATCGGCGTGACGTCGGTGGCGCAACTGAACGAGGATCTGGCGGCTTGGAACACGCATTTGACTCCTGAAGTGCTCAAGGCCATCGACGACATTCGCTGGGAAATGCGCGACCCTGCACTGTGATCCAGACCGATGGCCAAGAAGGACAAAGTCAGCGAAACACCTGCCACAGCGCTGTTGCGCCAGCATGGGGTGCACTTCACCGAACACCCCTACGAATACCTGGAGCATGGTGGCGCCCAGCACAGTGCGCAGGTGCTGGGCATGGACCCGTTTGCCGTGGTCAAGACCCTCATCATGCAAGACCAAGACGCCAAACCGCTGGTGGTGCTGATGCACGGCAACCGCAAGGTGTCCACTAAAAATCTGGCACGACAGATCGGACTCAAATCCGTCGAGCCTTGTACGCCCGAGGTGGCCAACCGCCACAGCGGTTACCTGGTGGGCGGTACCTCGCCCTTTGCCACGCGCCGGCAAATGCCCGTGTTCATCGAGGAAAGCATCCTGGCTTTGCCGCGCATCTGCATCAACGGCGGAAGGCGCGGTTATCTGGTGGGGATTGACCCGCAGGTCTGTGTGCAGTTGCTGGCGGCCAAGCCGGTGAACTGCGCGCTGGCAGAATGACGCCCTTGCAAGAACAAGGGAGCATGGGATGGACATGTTGATTCCGGTGGCCGTGGTGTTGGCCAGTTATTTGCTGGGCTCGCTCAGTTTTGCGGTCATCGTGAGCCGCCTGATGGGGCTGAACGACCCGCGCAGCTATGGCAGTAAAAACCCTGGAGCCACCAACGTGCTGCGCTCGGGCAGCAAGAAGGCCGCGATCCTGACCTTGCTGCTGGACGCCTTCAAAGGCTGGTTGCCGGTGGCGCTGGTGCTGGGCTGGGGGCCTGAGCAGGGCCTGGGCCCGGAAGTCGCGGCCTTGGCAGGCTTGGCGGCGTTTTTGGGGCACCTGTACCCTGTGTTTTTCGGTTTTGCCGGTGGCAAAGGCGTGGCCACGGCCGTGGGGGTGGTCATCGGTGTGCACGGCACTCTGGCGCTGGCCACGGTGCTGACTTTTGCCATCATCCTGTATTTCAGCCGTTACGTATCACTGGCGTCCATGGTTGCAGCGGTGTTCGCGCCGGTTTTTTACCTGTTGGGTGATGGCGTGGTCTGGCAAGCGACTGCGACCGAGGTGCTGAGTCTGTTGGCCATGGCCATTTTGCTGGTTTGGCGGCACCGCGAAAACATCCACCGCCTGCTGGCAGGCACCGAATCCAAACTGGGCCAGAAAAAAGCATGAGCCAAGATATCCAGCGGCTGCACGTGGCCGTCCGTTACAGCGAAGCGGCTGTTTTCAATGGCGTGGTGTATTTGGCGGGCATGGTGCCCGAGTGTGAGACCAGCGACATTCGCAGCCAGACCGCCGATGTGCTGCGCCAGGTCGAGCTG
>CANHUM010000066.1 GCA_947463845.1 Comamonadaceae bacterium | reverse complement strand
GCAAAGATCCGAAAAAAATCAAGTTGGTCACCCCAGGAGCGGGCGCTGCGGCCCTGGCTTGCTTGGGGCTCTTGGTCAAGTTGGGCATCCCGCGTGAAAACATCTGGGTGACCGATTTGGCTGGCGTGGTTTACGAAGGCCGAACCGAGCTGATGGACGAAGACAAGATCCAGTTCGTACAAAAAACCGACCAACGAACTTTGTCTCAAGTCATTGAAGGTGCCGATGTGTTCCTGGGCCTGTCGGCGGGTGGTGTGCTCAAGCAAGACATGGTCAAGAAAATGGCGGCCAAACCGCTGATTTTTGCCTTGGCCAACCCCAACCCCGAAATTGATCCGGCCGATGTGAAGGCCGTGCGCGACGACGCCATCATGGCCACGGGCCGCACCGACTACCCCAATCAGGTCAATAACGTCCTGTGTTTTCCCTACATCTTCCGCGGCGCCCTGGATGCAGGAGCTTCCACCATCACGCTCGAGATGGAGATTGCTGCGGTGCACGCCATTGCCGAGCTCGCGCAGGCCGAGCAAAGTGAAGTCGTGGCGGCCGCTTATGCGGGTGAGCCGCTGGTGTTTGGCCCAGAGTACCTGATCCCCAAGCCGTTTGATCCCCGATTGATGATCAAAATTGCACCTGCAGTGGCACAAGCCGCCGCAGACAGCGGCGTCGCTTTGCGTCCCATCAAGGACATGGACGCCTATCGCGAGAGTCTGCAAGGCTTTGTTTATGCCTCGGGCACCATGATGAAGCCGATCTTCACGGCCGCCAAGCGGGCTCTGAAAAAGCGCATTGCCTACAGCGAGGGCGAGGAAGAGCGCGTGTTGCGTGCCGCCCAGATCGTTGTGGACGAAGGCATTGCCCGTCCGACTTTGATCGGTCGCCCGGCTGTGATCGCCGAACGCATTGAAAAATTCGGCCTGCGCCTGAAAGAGGAGCTCGATTACGACGTGGTCAACGTCGAAATGGACCACCGCTATCGCGACTTCTGGCAGACCTACCACCGTATGACCGAGCGCAAGGGTATTACCCAGCAGATGGCCAAGATCGAAATGCGACGCCGTTTGTCGCTGATTGGGGCCATGTTGCTGCACAAAGGCGATGTCGACGGCATGATCTGTGGCACATGGGGAACCAACCCCATGCACCTGAACTACATCGATCAGGTGGTCGGCAAGCGCAAAGGCGTGAACACCTTCGCCTGCATGAATGGCTTGATGCTACCGGGCCGCCAGGTTTTCATGGTCGACACCCATGTCAACTACGACCCCACAGCCGAGCAACTGGCCGAATTCACGGTCATGGCGGCCCAAGAAATGCGCCGTTTTGGCATCCAGCCTAAAGCCGCCCTGTTGTCGCATTCCAATTTTGGCTCCTCCAATCAGCCCAGCGCCGTCAAGATGCGTGAGGTGCTGGATTTGTTGCGGCAAAAGGCACCGTGGTTGGAAGTCGATGGCGAGATGCATGGCGATGTGGCGCTCGACGCCAGTGCACGCCACGCCATCATGCCCAACAGCACCCTTGTTGGAGATGCCAACTTGCTGGTTTTGCCCAACATCGATGCAGCCAACATCGCCTACAACCTGCTCAAAACCGCAGCCGGCGGCAACATCGCGGTCGGACCGGTTCTTTTGGGCGCTGCCAAGCCGGTTCATATTCTTACGCCCAGCACGACGGTGCGCCGTATCGTCAACATGACGGCCTTGACAGTGGCGGATGCCAACGTTTCAAGATAAGGCCCGATGGGAGAGTGCGCGCTCACATGGCGTAAAAATGTTTAAAATACCTTTGCCTGTTTATTGGGCATTCGCTTGCATTTTTATCGCATTTGTCGCAAACTAGCGCCTTCGAGTTTTCGGGTAAACCCGGATGCTTCTGAAAGGTGTATTCATGAGGGTGGCGCAAAAAGCCGTGGCCCGTCAGTGGTGGTTCTCCATGCTGATGGGTTTTATTTTGGTCTTGTGCACATTTTTGGTGCATGCCAAGCCGCCCGAGGGGACATCCACTTTGGCCACGGTGGTGGTCACGGAGATGCCCCGCGAAGCCCAAGACACTTACCAAGCCATTCGAAAAGGCGGTCCTTTTCCCTACGAGAAGGACGGTACAGTTTTTGGCAACCGCGAGCGGCTCTTGCCGCGTCATGAACGAGGTTTTTACCGCGAATACACCGTCAGAACGCCTGGCGTGCCTCACCGTGGAGCCCGACGCATTGTGTGTGGCGGTGAGGTACCAACCCATCCGAAAGCCTGTTATTACACCCAAGACCATTACGCGAGTTTTCGCATGATTGTCGACAAGCCTTGATTTTTGACTTAAAGAAAGACCACGCAGATGGACACGCCGATTCGTCATGACCAGGAGACGCCCCTCAAGGGCGTGCGGTCAAACATCGTGCAGTCGATTCGCGCTTACCGCGTGAGCGATTTGCAGGAAGCTGCCCAAGGCCTGGGCCACCACTTTTTGTATGCCAATCTGGCCGAAGCCCAGAGCAAACAAGATGTGCTGGACCTCATTGGTGCGCAATTCACTTTGCCATCCCATTTCGGCAAGAACTTTGACGCCCTTTACGACTGCATGACCGACCCGTTGCACAAATCGGGTCCTCAGCCAGGCTTCATTGTGGTGTTGGAGCAGATCCCAGCGCACGTCAAATTTGACAAGGAAGCCCGCGAGCAGTTGCTTGACATCTTCCGTGACACGGCCGATTACTGGGGAGACAGGAAGGTTCCCTTCCGATGCTTCTATTCTTTTCTGTAGCCCGTTCTGCGCAAAACAGCCAAGCAGGACGGGCGAATGAGGCACAAAGCGAGGACGCCGCCATGGCCGAATCGATCGAAGAAGGCGAAAAAATGCCGACTGACAAACTGGTGGATGTATCACCCTTGGCGCTGCGCATGAGCAGCCCGTTCAATGCAGGGTATTGGCTCGCTGCAGCCTGACTCCTTGCTGCCCTGAATGGGGCGCATCCCAAGAAAAAACCCGCTTTTCAGCGGGTTTTTTTTGGGGTGCAACGGTAAGGGCATGCGAGCCATGATCACCCCAGGGGGCTGGGCAGTCTCTGCAGCAACCCTTGCAATCCCCAATGGACCGCAGCTGCACGGATGCTCGACCGGTCGCCATCCAGGCGTTGGATCTGCGCAGACACCTGGCCATCGATGCACCAGGCAAACCACACGGTCCCCACGGGTTTGTCGGCGCTTCCCCCGTCGGGTCCGGCGATACCTGTCACGGCAATGGACACTTTGGCAGGTGTACGGTAGACCGCGCCCAGAGCCATGGCCCGTGCGACGGCTTCACTGACTGCGCCTTCGGCGGAGATCAAGTCCGGATTGACGCCCAACAGTTCGGTTTTGGCTGCATTCGAATAGGTGACAAAACCCCGTTCAAACCAACGGCTGGAGCCGGCCAAATCGGTGCATCGGGCGGCCATCAGCCCGCCGGTGCAGCTCTCGGCCGTGGCCATCATCCATTGCAAAGAAGTCAGCCGTGCGGCCAGCTGGGTGATCACATCGCTCATGTCCATGATCTCCATAACGCAATGACCAACAGGGTGCAAAAGGCGGCGACCAGGTCATCAAAGACAATGCCCCAACCACCGCGCCACCCCAAACCCTTGAACAAGCGGTCCGCCCAAGCCACGGGGCCTGGCTTGACCGCATCAAAAAACCGGAACAGGACAAATGCGACCAGTTGACCGACAAAGTCCGTGGGCATGATCAAGAAAAAGATCAGCCACATCGCCACAATTTCGTCCCAGACAATCGCACCGGGGTCACTCACCCGCAAGTGCCGTGCCGTGACGGTGCAGGCCCACCAACCCAGCAGGACACCCGCCGCAATCGAGGCGGCCTGCATGGGCACACTCAAGTGGTGTTGAATGACCAGCCAGGACACCCAGCCCCACAAGCTGCCCACTGTACCCGGGGCTTTGGGTGACAAGCCGGAACCAAAGCCCAAAGCGATTGCATGGGCGGGGTGCCGGAGCATGAAGGCCGCTGAAGGCCGCACGGGGCCTGGCGTGTCCATGTTGTCGGAAGCGTTGTGGGGCAAGGTCATCGTCACGCGAAATGGTCAAAGGATCGGAATGTGTTGGGCACGTCTGCGCCGCTCTCATCCAGCAGTTGCAAGTCGCGTCCCGCTTGGATGCTGCCAATGCGGGTGACCGGTGTGCCGAACGCCAGAGCCACTGCGGCCACCCGGTCACGCGCAGTCTGTGGGGCTGTGAACACCAGCTCGTAGTCGTCACCGCCAGACAACACGCAGCGCAACATCCATTCGCGAGGGCAAGCCCATGCATCGGTGGTGAGCATCAGCCCTGACAGGGACGACACGCTCAATTGGGCACCGACACCGCTGGCCTTCAGGATGTGTCCCAAGTCACCCAGCAAGCCATCGCTGACGTCGGCCATGGCGGTGGCCAAACCACGCATGGCGCAACCCAGGGCGGTGCGGGGCGCAGGTCCTTCCAGGCGGCCTCTGGCTTGTTCGAAAGCCGTTTGCGGCAAGCTCAAGTTGCCTCGAAAAGCTTCCAGTGCCAACCGGGCATCACCCAGGTGTCCGCTCACGTAAATATCGTCCCCAATCTGGGCGGTGCTGCGCAAAATCGATTGTCCTTGCGGCGTTTCACCCATCACGGTGATGGCGATGTTCAAGGGCCCTCGGGTGGTATCGCCACCGATCAACTCGCAGGCGTGCGCATCGGCTAATTCGAACAGGCCTTCGGAAAAACCGGACAACCAGCTCTCATCCACGCGGGGCAGGGACAAGGACAGCAAAAAAGCGCGTGGCGTCGCGCCGCAGGCTGCCAGATCGCTCAGGTTGACGGCCAAGGCCTTGTGGCCCAAATCGCGGGGGTTCACGGTGGACAGGAAATGTCGACCCTCCACCAGCATGTCGGCTGAAAAAGCCAATTGATGACCGGGGCTGGGGGTCCAGATGGCGCAATCGTCACCGATGCCAACATCCGCGTGACGCGCACCACGTTTGAAAAAACGATCGATCAGCTCAAATTCGCCCATGGCAGCGAGCTTAACCGACAGTCAATGGGCGGGCGTACCTTCAGTGCAATGTGCGACCTGCAGGCAGCGCATTGGAGGAGTCGAGCACGAAGGCGCCAATGGGTGCATCAAAGCGGTGCCCATCTTCGGCCACGAAAAAATAGCTGCCGTGCATGGTGCCGCTGGCCGCGCGCAGACGGCACCCGCTGGTGTACTGGAAGGCTTCGCCTGGACGCAGCAAGGGCTGTTGGCCGACCACCCCCAGTCCTTTGACTTCCTCGCTGTGCCCGCGTTCGTCCTGGATCACCCAATGGCGGGAAATCAGCTGGACAGGGACGCTGCCCGTGTTGGTGACGGTGACGGTATAAGCAAATGCAAACACATCCTGCAATGGATTGCTTTGGTCTGCCACATACTGGGGCAGCACATCAATTTGAACGGTGTAAGCAGACATGTGCACATGTTAACTGCGACAATTCAGGCATGACGACGACCTACCGCATTGCCCCTTCCATTCTCTCGGCTGATTTCGCCCGCTTGGGCGATGAAGTCAAAAGCGTCATCGACGCCGGTGCCGACTGGATCCATTTCGACGTGATGGACAACCATTACGTGCCCAACCTCACGTTCGGCCCCATGATTTGTCAGGCGCTGAAACCGCACGCCAAAACCGCATCTGGCGTGGCCGTCCCGATCGATGTGCATCTGATGATTTCGCCAGTCGATGCCTTGGCCGCGTCTTTTGCCGACGCGGGTGCCGACCTCATCAGCTTTCACCCGGACGCCAGTGCGCATGTGCACCGCAGCATCCAGGCGATCAAAAGCAAAGGCGTCAAGGCTGGTCTGGTGTTCAATCCGGCCGAACCCCTGGACGTGCTGGAGTGGACCATTGACGAGATCGATCTGATCCTGATCATGAGCGTCAACCCCGGCTTTGGCGGCCAAAGTTTCATTGACTCAGCCTTGCGCAAGGTAGAGCTGGCGCGCCAATGGATCGAACGCAGTGGTCGCGACATTCGCCTGGAGGTGGACGGTGGCATCAAGGCCGACAACATTCGCCGCGTGGCCGATGCGGGGGCCGACACCTTTGTGGCAGGCAGTGCCATTTTTGGTCAGCCCGATTACAAGGCCGTGATCGACCAGATGCGCGCGGCTTTGTCCTGAAATGGTGCCAGGCCTGATGCAGGATCTGACGCAGATCGATGCGGTCATTTTTGACCTGGACGGCACGCTGGTGCACACCTTGGGTGATTTTCAGGTGGCCTTGCACCGCACCATGGCCGATCTTGATTTGCCCCCGGTGTCCGATGCGCTCATCGCGCAAACCATTGGCAAAGGCTCCGAGCACCTGATCCGTACCTTGCTGGCGCATCAGATCGCCAGGCCCGAAGTCAAGGGTGTCGGACAGGCGTGCCCAGCCTGGTCGGTGGACGCTCTTTTTGACCGCGCTTGGCAGCGTTATCAGCACCACTATCTGGCGATCAATGGGCAATTTGCCGATGTGTATCCCGGCGTTCTGGAGGCTCTTGAGGGCCTGGCCGCGCAGGGCATGCGCATGGCTTGTTTGACCAACAAGCCGCTGGCTTTTGCTCAGGCCTTGTTGAAAGAAAAAGCATTGACGCCATTTTTCGGGCCGGTCTTTGGTGGGGACAGTTTCGAGCGGAAAAAGCCCGACCCTTTGCCCTTGCTCAAAACCTGTGAAGCCCTGGGAACGGCTGTTGCCCGCACCTTGATGGTGGGAGATTCCAGCAATGACGCCCACGCCGCCCACGCCGCAGGTTGCCCGGTGGTACTGGTGACGTATGGCTACAACCATGGTCAGCCTGTGCAAGACACGCCTGCAGCGGCCTGGCTGGACACGCTGGCCGACTTGCCCCAGCGCTTGCAGGCCATGCGCCGATGACCTGAGGCAGCACCGTCCAGAATCGGTACCCAGGCTTTGCTACACTTGCAACACCATGTTCATCATCCACAGCCTCACCAGCGCAGCTTGCCTGCCGAGCCATTTCCTTGCGGAAGGCCGGGGAGCCTGGCCCTGGCGTCAGCCAGCCTGACCCATCGACTGTGCGGCTCGCCCGCCACCCTCGCCCGGCATTCACTGACTATGTCCGGGCACCTGGATGAATGAAAAGCACCTCGCCAGAGGTCGCTGAGCGCTTTGGAGGCTCTCGCCCGTGATCACCGAACTTGAATTCAAAAGCCTGGCCAGCCAAGGCTACAACCGCATTCCTCTCATGCTGGAGGCCTTTGCGGATCTGGAAACCCCTCTGTCGCTTTACCTCAAGCTGGCCCACACCAAAGACAACGGACGTTACAGCTTTTTGCTCGAGTCGGTGGTGGGTGGCGAGCGGTTTGGCCGTTACAGCTTCATCGGCTTGCCTGCACGTACCTTGCTGCGCGCCAGCGGTTTTGGCGCCGAGGCCAAGACCGAGGTGGTGCGCGACGGCGTGGTGGTCGAGACCGCTGCCGGCAACCCGCTGGATTTCATCGAGCAGTACCAAAAGCGTTTCAAAGTCGCTTTGCGTCCGGGCCTGCCGCGTTTTTGTGGTGGCCTGGCGGGCTATTTTGGTTATGACGCGGTGCGCTACATCGAGAAAAAACTCGAAAGATCCTGCCCGCCCGACACCTTGGGCACGC
Source organism: Comamonadaceae bacterium (assembly GCA_947463845.1). Lineage (GTDB taxonomy): Bacteria > Pseudomonadota > Gammaproteobacteria > Burkholderiales > Burkholderiaceae_C > Limnohabitans_A. The sequence continues at coordinate 451 of CANHUM010000066.1, read as the reverse complement.
CCGACATCTTGCTGCTGCAGTGCGAAGAACTGGCCGTGATCGACAACCTGTCGGGCAAGCTTTACCTGATCGTCTATGCCGACCCGGCCACGCCCGAGGCCTATGTGGGTGCGAAAAAGCGCCTGCGCGACCTGAAAGAGCAGCTCAAATACTCGGTCAGCGCTCCGGTGGTCAAGCCCACCCAGTCATACCCGGCCGAGCGGGACTTTGCCAAGGCCGACTACATTGCCGCCGTGGAAAAAGCCAAAGAGCTGATCGCCGGCGGCGACTTCATGCAGGTGCAGGTGGGTCAGCGCATCAAAAAGCGCTACACGGAGAGTCCAATGTCCTTGTACCGGGCGCTGCGCTCGCTCAACCCCAGCCCCTACATGTACTTCTACAACTTCGGCGACTTCCACGTCGTCGGGGCCAGCCCTGAGATCCTGGTGCGCCAAGAACAAACCGAGGCCGG
>CANHUM010000065.1 GCA_947463845.1 Comamonadaceae bacterium | reverse complement strand
CAAATCCTCGGTTGTTCACACCGCTTCACACCACGGTTGCGAAAAGATGCAAGTCCCATCGCGTGCTTCGGCGTTGAGCATCTGCACTTCATCGTTGAGCGATGCGGCTCGACTGCGTGATAAGCTGGAGCCATTCGGGAAGAGGAGACCATGGGCGCGACAGGTTATTTCACCCACCCAGCTTGCTGGAAGCACGAGATGGGGCCAGGCCACCCCGAGTGTCCTGAGCGATTGGGGGCCATCGAAGACCGGCTGCTGATCAGTGGTGTGGACATGGCCCTGCAAAGACGGGAGTCCAGCCCTGCAGCTTTGGGCGACCTTGAGTTGGCCCACGGACGCATGCACGTGGCTGCTTTACGTGGTTTGGGCGACCAGTTGCGCGACGACATGGCTGCAGGCGGTCCCACCCACACCAGTCTGGACCCGGACACGATGATCAACGCCCACACTTGGGATGCGGCTTTGGTGGCTGCGGGTGCCGCCATTGATGCCACCGATGCTGTTTTGGCGGGTGAGATGGAAAACGCATTTTGTGCGGTGCGTCCGCCTGGACACCATGCTTGCCGCGACAAGGCCATGGGCTTTTGTTTTTTCAACAATGTGGCCATTGCCGCCAAATACGCGCTGGAACGCCACGGCCTGCAACGGGTGGCGATTGTGGATTTTGATGTGCACCACGGCAATGGCACCGAGGACATCGTGGCGGGCGACGAGCGTATCTTGATGGTGAGTTTTTTCCAGCACCCTTTTTACCCGGACGGTGGCTCGACATCGATGGCGGCCAACCTGGTCAATCTGCCGGTTCCGGCCTACACCAAAGGCATGGATATCCGGGAGTTGGTGGACATCATGTGGCTGCCGCGCCTGGAAGCGCACAGGCCTGAGTTGATTTTCATCAGCGCGGGTTTTGATGCCCACCGAGAAGACGACATGGGACAGCTGGGTCTGGTCGAGCAGGATTACGCCTGGATTACCCAACGCATCAAGGACGTGGCGCTGCGTCACGCCCAAGGCCGGATCGTGAGTTGCCTGGAGGGCGGCTACAACCTGAGTGCGCTGGGCCGCAGTGTGGAAGCGCACTTGCGCGTGTTGGCCGATATTTGAGAAAACTGCTTTCACGAAAGCCCAAGGCCTGCTGGTCAGGACTCTTTGGGCACAATCCCTGTCATGACCGATTCCAAACCCACCCCAGCCCAAGATTTGCTTTTGCACCATCGCGATGCGCGGGGTGTACACCGCCTCACGCTCAACAGCCCTGCCAGCTTCAACACTTTGAGCGAGGCCATGTTGACCGCGCTGCAACAAGCGCTGGATGCAGTGGCGAAAGACGAGCAGGCTCGATTGGTGGTGCTGGGCGCAGCGGGCAAGGCTTTTTGCGCTGGACACAACCTCAAGGAAATGCGCGCCCAACCTGACCTGGCCTATTACCAGCAACTTTTTGCCCAGTGCAGCCGGATGATGCTGGCCATCCAGAAGCTACCGGTACCCGTGATCGCCCGCGTGCAGGGCCTGGCCACGGCGGCGGGTTGCCAGTTGGTGGCTCAGTGCGATTTGGCCGTGACGGTAGACAGCGCCACCTTTGGGGTGAATGGCATCGATGTGGGCCTGTTTTGTGCCACGCCCAGCGTGCCTCTGGTGCGGAACATGCACGCCAAACAGGCCATGGAGATGCTGCTGACCGGCGACTTCATTTCGGCCGCAGAGGCCCAAACTCGAGGCTTGGTCAACCGCGTGTGCCCTGCAAGCGAGCTGGATGCCGTCGTCGAAGACCTGGTGGGTGCCATCCTGGCCAAGCCGCGTGAGGCCGTGCGTGTGGGCAAGGCCTTGTTTTATCAGCAGCGCGAAATGGGCATCGATTCAGCCTACCAGCTGGCGGGTCAGACCATGGCCTGCAACATGGTGCACGAGGTAGCGCAAGAAGGCGTTCAAGCGTTCATCGAGAAAAGGACACCCTCATGGCGGGCATGAGCAACATGTTGGTGATCGATCCGGTGGGCATGGTGTATGCCTTGGCGCGGCCTGAGTCCTTGATGACCTTGGGCGCATTTGCTGTCTGTTTGGTACTCGCCTGGCTGATGGTCTGGGGTGTACGGCGGGTGTTCAGCGGTCAAGACTTGGCCATTTTGCTCGGTCGCAAACTGTATGACGGTGTGTTGTTCCCGGTGCTGCTCCTGGGGCTGACTTTTGTGGCCCGTACATTGCTGACACAGCAGCAACCCGCTCCTTTGTTCGCAATTTTTTTGCCTGTTTGTATATCGCTCGTGGTGATCCGTTTGGGCGTGAAGGTACTGCAGGTGGCGTTTTCGGATGCGCCCTTTGTCCGGGTGCTGGAGCGCACGATTTCCTGGCTGGCGTGGGGCGCAGTGGTTCTTTGGGTCACGGGCATCTTGCCGTTGGTGCTGCATGAGCTGGACCAGATCAACTGGAAAGTGGGCGCCAGTGTGTTGTCTGTGCGCACTTTGATCGAAGGGGCGCTCACGGCCGGGGCGGTGCTGATCGTGGCGCTTTGGGTATCGGCGGCCATTGAGGCACGGTTGCTCAAGTCGGCGACGGGCAGCGATTTGTCTTTGCGCAAGGTCATCAGCAACACGGTGCGGGCCTTGCTCATGTTTGTGGGCTTGCTGCTGGCCTTATCGTCTGTGGGCATTGACCTGACGGCCTTGTCGGTGCTGGGCGGTGCGGTGGGTGTGGGCATTGGATTTGGCCTGCAAAAGCTGGCCTCCAATTACGTCAGCGGGTTTGTCATCCTCGCCGAGCGCAGCATGCGCATCGGAGACATGGTGTTGGTGGATGGTTTTGAAGGCCGCATCGTCGATATCAAGGCGCGTTACACCGTGATCCGTGCCTTCAACGGCCGCGAGGCTATCGTGCCCAATGAAATGCTGATCATCCATCGGGTGGAGAACTTCACCCTGATGGACCCTAAGTTGTCCCAGACCACCTTGGTCACGGTGGCTTACGACAGCGATGTGGACTTGGTACGCCGACTCTTGGTTGAAGCCTGCGTGAGTCAGGAGCGGGTGCTGAAAGACCCTGCCCCCAATGCCTTTCTGAGCCAGTTTGGAGCGGATGGTCTGGAGTTCACTGTGAGCTACTGGATTGCTGACCCGGAGAACGGCCAATTGGCCTTGCGATCGACCATCAACCTGCTGATTTTGGCCGCGCTGCGTGAGCACAAGATTGAGATTCCGTACCCGCAGCGGGTCATGCACATGGTCAGTCCATCATCGAAGGCAGCCACAGACTGATGCCGGGGAAGGCCAGCAAAATGCCCAGGGTGATGACCAGCACCAGCACCATGGGCCAGACGCCTTTGAAAATGTTGGCCAAACCCACTTGCGGCAGCAAGGTGTTGAGCACAAACAGGTTCATGCCCACGGGCGGTGAGATCAGACCGATCTGAATCACCATCACGATCAGCACACCAAACCAAACCGGGTCAAAGCCCAGCTGCACCACGATGGGGAAAAACAGAGGAATGGTCAGCAACACCATCGTGAGTTCTTCCATCACAGTGCCCAGCAGCACATAGATCAACATCATCGCGGCCACGATCATGATGGGTGACAGGCCCAAGCCGGTAATCCAGTCCTTGAGCTCAAAAGGCAAGCTGGTGTAGTTGACGAAGTTGGCAAAGATGGTGGCCGCTATGAGCAAGGTGAACAGCATCGCGGTGGTGCGGGCCGATTCAACCAAAACTTGCAGCAGAACTTTCCAGCTCAAGGCCTTGCGCGCCAGGGCGAACAGGAAAGCCCCGGTGGCTCCCATGCCGGCACCTTCGGTGGCCGTGAAGAAGCCGCCATAAATGCCGCCCAGCACGAGCACCACCAAAAGCAAAACACCCCAGATGCCACGAATGGCCTGGAAGCGTTCTGTCCAGCTGAATTTTTCGCCCGCGGGTGCATGTTCGGGGTTTTGCCAGGTCATCAGGACCACGGCCAGCATCATCAGAAGAGCAGTCAGAATGCCCGGCAGTACGCCAGCAGCAAACAATTTGCCGATGTGGGTTTCGGTGATGATGCCGTAAATCACCAGGATGGTGGAAGGCGGGATCATGATGCCCAGCGTACCGCCAGCAGCAATCACGCCTGTTGACATGGCGTCGCTGTAACCCATTTTTTTCATGGACGGGTAGGCCACCTTGCTCATGGTGGCTGCGGTGGCAATCGATGAGCCGCAAATCGCGCCAAACCCTGCGCATGCGGCGATCGTGGCGTGCGCCAGGCCACCTTTGCGGTGACCTATGAAGGTGTAGGCGGCATGAAACAATTCATGCGCCAGCCCGGCACGGGCCACAAAATTGCCCATCAGAATGAACAATGGAATGACCGACAAGGTATAGGCAAAACCGGTTTCGTGGACCACCTGTGCTGCACTGGCCATGGCAGGCATCCAGCCGCGTGTCAGGCCAATGCCCACGATGCCAACCAAGCCCATGGAAAAGGCCAGGGGCATGCGCAAAAGGGCCAAGACAAAAATGGCCAGGAATCCAAGCAGGGCGGCGGTCACAGGGTGCCTCCTTCGCTCGAGTTGTTTTCCTTGCCGCTGAAGGCTTTGGCGATGTGCACCAACCCGGTCAGGCCGCACAGAACCCCCATGCCCTGGATGAATGGAGATTTGGGAATTTTCAGTTGAGCTGTGGTTTCACCTGTGGTGGCAATGTCAGCGCCCGTCTTCCACATCAGGTAGGCCAAACCAAACAAAAGTGCCGCACATGCCAGATGGACAAGGCCTTGCTGAATTTTCTGAAGCCATCGCGGCAGCAGTGCATCCAGAGAGTCAAACACCACATGTTCACCTTTGAGTGAAACCAGGGGCAAAGCACCAAAAATGACCACCACCATGAGCAACTCGGTCAGCTCTAGCGATCCGGGAATGGAGTTGGACCAGATTTTGCGACCGCTCACATCGAAAAAGGTGAGCACCATGATGCCCAACAAGGCCAGTCCCGCGAGGGTGCCACACACGGTTTCAAAGATTTTTTTCACGGGGGACTCATACGAAAAAACGGTACCTGCATGATAAACAGGTACCGTTGAAGAGACGCAGCTTCAGCGCTTGGCCGAAGCTTTGGCCAATCAGTTTGGCTTTTGCAGCTTGGCGACTTCCGCACGGAACTCCGACAGCATGCGGCCTGGGTCTTTCACGCCTTTGGCCTTGGCAGCCTGGATCCAGTCACGCTCAAGTTTGCTGACGCGAATGGTCACGCCGCTGATGAATGCGCCATCTGCCTTGATCACCTTCACGCCGTTTTTCTGCATGTTGGCCAGGGCGATGTCGTCCACGCGGTCCCAAGACTTGCCGAAGCGGCTGGCCACAGCGTCACCCGACAACTCGTCCACAGCTTTTTTGTCTTCTGCCGACAGGCTGTTGTACTTGGCTGGATTCATCATGAACACGAAGCTGGTGTTGTACAAGCCACCGGGGAAGGTGGTGGCGTGCTTGATGACTTTGTCGATTTTGAAGGAGTCTGTGGATTCGGCGGGGAAAAGGGTGCCGTCCATCACACCTGTGGACAAGAGTTCATAGGACTCTGGGGCTGGCTTGAGGGTCACGTTCATGTCGAGGTTCTTGGCGATCTCGTTGACCATGCCGCCGCCCACACGGAATTTCATGCCGGCCAAATCTTCGACACGGGTGATGGGCCTTTTGGTGTTGAAAACAATGCCAGGACCATGGGTGAAGTAGCCCAGAACTTTGACGCCCTGGTGTTCAGCCGCAAACTCAGGGTACTTGCTGGCGATGCGGTTGAAGGCCACGGACAAGGGCTCGGCACGGTCGCCCATGAATGGGAACTCCGCCATTTGGGTCAGGATGAAGCGTCCGGGGGTATAGCCGTGCACGGTGAAGGAAACGTCCGCCAAACCGTTGCGAATAGCGTCATAGGTGCCGACCGGAGGGGTCACAGCGCGGGGCAGGATGTTGCAGCGAACACGGTTGGACGTTCTTGCTGTGAGCGCGTCACACCATTCTTTTTGCGCGACAGACAGGCCGTGCGTGGGGGGAACCCAGCTCGATACGGTCAAAACGGTTTGTGCCTGGGCCAGGCCGGCGAAGCTGGTCAATGCCACGGCGGCCAGGGAGATCAGGGATTTGTTCATCGAGGTGCTCCATTAAATTGATTACAAAACATAATCTAATCCCGAATAGATCAGAACAAAATCCATGTTAACCCTGAGCAGCCGACCGTTTGGTCGGTGAATTCCCGGGGGTCCTGAATAAAATGCGCCTCTTTCAGTCTCTGAAATTCGAACGACCGTGCTTTTTTGTTGATAATGGGGCACTTGCGACGATGTTTTGATGCACAATTGACGTTTACGTCAACGTAAACCTTTTCCAAGGCGTCACCCACGATGGCTTGGGTTTTGATCTTTCAATGGAGTTGATTTCATGAAAATTCTGGTTCCAGTCAAGCGGGTGGTGGACTACAACGTCAAGGTGCGCGTCAAGTCCGATGGTTCGGGCGTGGACATTGCCAACGTCAAGATGAGCATGAACCCCTTTGACGAGATCGCTGTCGAAGAAGCCGTGCGCCTGAAAGAAAAGGGTTTGGCCACCGAAGTCATCGCTGTGTCTTGCGGCGTGGCCCAGTGCCAGGAAACCCTGCGCACCGCCATGGCCATTGGTGCTGATCGTGGCATTCTGGTCGAAACCCCCGCTGACTTGGACCTGCAGCCCCTGGCCGTGGCCAAGTTGCTCAAGGCCTTGGTGGACAAGGAACAACCCGGCCTGATCATTTTGGGCAAGCAGGCCATTGACGACGATTGCAACCAGACCGGTCAGATGCTGGCCGCCTTGGCGGATCTGCCCCAAGCCACCTTCGCCTCCAAAGTCGAAATTGTCGACGGCAAAGCCCAGGTGACCCGTGAGATCGATGGCGGTTTGGAGATCCTGTCGGTCAGTCTGCCTGCTGTCGTGACCACCGACCTGCGCCTGAACGAGCCGCGCTACGTGACACTGCCCAACATCATGAAGGCCAAGAAAAAGCAACTTGACTCCTTCAAGCCAGAAGACCTGGGCGTCGATGTGGCCCCTCGCATCAAAACCCTCAAAGTGGCCGAGCCTGCCAAGCGCAGCGCGGGCATCAAGGTGCCCGATGTGGCCACGCTGGTGGACAAGCTCAAAAACGTCGCCAAAGTCATTTGATTGAACAAGGAAACTCCATGACTTCTCTCGTCATTGCAGAACACGACAACGCCGCCATCAAGGGCGCGACCCTGAACACCATCACCGCCGCCGCCGCTTGCGGTGGTGAAGTTCATGTGCTGGTGGCTGGCCACAACGCCGCTGCGGCCGCGCAAGCTGCCGCCCAGATCTCTGGCGTCAGCAAAGTCATCCACGCCGACAGCGAAGCGCTGGCCCACGGTCTGGCCGAAAACGTGGCTGCCCAAGTATTGGCCATCGCGGCCCATTACAGTCACATCCTGTTCCCAGCCACCGCTGCGGGCAAAAATGTGGCGCCCCGTGTGGCCGCCAAGCTCGATGTGGCGCAGATCAGCGATGTGACGCAAGTCATCTCGGCTGACACCTTTGAGCGTCCGATTTACGCGGGCAACGCCATGGCGACTGTACAAAGCACCGACGCGACCAAAGTCATCACCGTGCGCACCACAGGTTTTGACGCCGCTGCTGCCACAGGTGGCAGCGCCGCGATGGAAAGCGCTACCGCGCAAGCCGACAGCGGCAAGAGCAGCTTCAAGGGCAGCGAGATCGCCAAGAACGACCGCCCCGAGTTGACCGCCGCCAAAATCATCGTCTCCGGTGGTCGCGCTCTGGGCAGCTCGGAGAAGTTCAACGAAGTGATGACCCCACTGGCCGACAAATTGGGCGCAGCCATTGGCGCGAGCCGCGCGGCGGTCGATGCCGGTTACGCTGCCAATGACTTGCAAGTGGGCCAGACCGGCAAGATTGTCGCGCCCCAACTGTATGTGGCTTGCGGCATCTCGGGTGCGATCCAGCACTTGGCGGGCATGAAAGATTCCAAGGTGATCGTGGCGATCAACAAGGATCCCGAAGCGCCGATCTTCAGCGTGGCCGACTTCGGCCTCGAAGCCGATTTGTTTGCGGCTGTGCCAGAGCTGACACAAGCTCTGTGATGATTTGACGATTGCAAAAAAGGCCTCCCTGAGAGGTCTTTTTTGTACCCCAACCCAGACTGACAGGAGAGTTTCATGAGCTACATCGCACCCCTCAAGGACATGCTTT
>CANHUM010000064.1 GCA_947463845.1 Comamonadaceae bacterium | reverse complement strand
TGGCGCCACACCAGCTTCTTTCGAGCCTTCGATCGACTACGTGGTCACCAAGATCCCGCGTTTCGCGTTTGAGAAATTTCCAACGGCCGACAGCCGTTTGACCACACAGATGAAATCGGTGGGTGAGGTCATGGCCATGGGTCGCACTTTCCAGGAGTCTTTCCAGAAAGCGCTGCGCGGTCTGGAAGTGGGCGTGGACGGCATGAACGAGAAAACCCAGGACCGCGAAGTGCTGGAAAAAGAGCTGGGTGAGCCTGGCCCCGAGCGCATCTGGTACGTGGGCGATGCCTTTGCCATGGGCCTGAGCGTGGACGAGGTGTTTGCCTTGACCAAGATCGATCCTTGGTTCTTGGTGCAGATTGAAGAGATCGTCAAGATCGAACTGGAGCTGGAAACCACCACACTCGAAGCCATCACGGCAGACGAGTTGCGAGCGCTCAAGAAGAAGGGTTTCTCTGATCGCCGTTTGGCCAAGTTGCTCAAAACCACCGAACATGTGGTGCGGGCGCGCCGCCATGCGCTGAACATCCGCCCCGTTTACAAGCGCGTGGACACCTGTGCGGCCGAGTTTTCGACCGACACCGCTTACATGTACTCTTGCTACGAGGGCAATGGTGAGGGTGAATGCGAAGCCGAACCCACCAGCAACAAGAAAATCATGGTGCTTGGCGGTGGCCCCAACCGCATTGGCCAGGGCATTGAGTTTGACTACTGCTGCGTGCACGCCGCCTTGGCCATGCGCGAAGACGGTTACGAAACCATCATGGTCAACTGCAACCCCGAGACCGTCTCCACCGACTACGACACCTCGGACCGTTTGTACTTTGAGCCCGTGACCCTCGAAGACGTGCTCGAAATCGTGGACAAGGAAAAGCCAGCTGGTGTGATCGTTCAGTACGGCGGTCAAACGCCTTTGAAGTTGGCACTGGGTTTGGAGGCGGCCGGTGTGCCGATCATCGGCACCAGCCCCGACATGATCGATGCTGCCGAAGACCGTGAGCGCTTCCAAAAATTGCTGCAAGACCTGGGTCTGCGTCAACCACCCAATGCCACGGCCCGCACCGAGTCTGAAGCCTTGGAAAAAGCCGCTGCACTGGGCTACCCCTTGGTGGTGCGTCCCAGCTATGTGCTGGGTGGCCGCGCGATGGAAATCGTGCACGAGCAGCGCGACCTGGAGCGCTACATGCGTGAAGCGGTGAAGGTTTCGCACGACTCGCCTGTGTTGCTGGACCGTTTCTTGAACGACGCCATCGAGTGCGATGTGGACTGCTTGCGTGACCCCGAGGGCAACACCTTCATCGGCGGCGTGATGGAGCACATTGAACAAGCCGGTGTGCACAGCGGCGACTCGGCTTGCTCGCTGCCGCCTTACTCTTTGTCAGCCAACACCGTGAACGAACTCAAGCGTCAATCGGCCGCGATGGCCGGTGCTTTAAACGTGGTGGGTTTGATGAACGTGCAGTTTGCCATCCAGCATGTGGACGGCAAAGATGTGATCTATGTGCTCGAAGTCAACCCCCGCGCTTCGCGCACCGTGCCTTATGTCTCCAAAGCCACGGGTATCCAGCTGGCCAAGGTCGCTGCGCGGTGCATGGCAGGCCAAACCTTGGCATCACAAGGCATTACCCACGAAGTTACGCCGCCTTATTTCAGTGTGAAAGAAGCCGTCTTCCCCTTTGTGAAGTTCCCTGGCGTGGACACCATCCTCGGGCCTGAGATGAAGTCCACAGGCGAAGTCATGGGTGTGGGCAAGACCTTTGGTGAGGCATTTGTCAAAAGCCAATTGGGTGCAGGCACCAAGTTGCCACGTCCCACCAAAGCCGACGGCACGCCTTCGGGCAAGGTGTTCATTTCGGTGAAAAACAACGATAAGGCGCGCGCCATCGAAGTGGCACGCCAGTTGGTGGCCCAGGGCTTTGAGTTGGTGGCCACCAAGGGCACAGCGTTGGCTGTTCAGGCCGCAGGCGTGGCGTGTGCGACGGTGAACAAAGTGACCGAAGGGCGCCCTCATATTGTGGACATGATCAAGAACAACGAAGTTGTGCTGGTCATCAACACGGTAGAAGAGCGCCGGAACGCCATTGCCGACTCGCGCCACATTCGCACTTCGGCCTTGCTCAACCGCGTGACCACCTTCACAACCATCGCGGGCGCTGAAGCGGCTGTGGAGGGCATGAAGTACATGGACCAGTTGGACGTGATTTCCATTCAGGAAATGCACGCGCAATTGGTAGCCTGAACCTTTGTCCATGGACCCACACCCTTGTCGGGTGAGGGCATAATGCCGAGAATGACCGCCGAGTCTCATCCCTCGGCGGTTTCCTTTTGGAGAACCTCACATGTCAACCATTCCGATCACCCAACGTGGTGCTGAAAAACTCAAGGACGAGTTGCATCGCCTCAAGACGGTGGACCGCCCCGGCGTGATCCAGGCCATTGCCGAAGCCCGTGCCCAGGGCGATCTGAGTGAGAACGCCGAATACGATGCAGCCAAAGATCGTCAAGGCTTCATCGAGGGTCGTATCCAGGAAATCGAAGGCAAGCTGTCGGCTGCGCAGATCATCGACCCTGCGTCGGTGGATGCGGGGGGACGTGTGGTGTTCGGCGCCACGGTTGAGCTCGAAGACGAGAGCTCGGGCGACGCGGTGACCTACCAGATTGTGGGTGAGGATGAGGCCGACTTGAAACTCGGCCTGATCAACATCAGCAGCCCGATTGCCCGTGCCTTGATCGGCAAAGAAGAAGGTGATGTGGCCGAAGTGCAGGCTCCGGGTGGTGTGCGCCGTTACGAGATCGTGGGCGTGTCATACGTTTGAGACAGAAAAAAGGCCGCTGTTCAGCGGCCTTGAAGGATGGTGCCAGCCCGACCTGGACGGTTGGGTTCTCAGTCGTGGCGACCTTTTTTGACCGATTTTTGTTTGGGCTTGGCCCGTTTGATCTGGCCGCCAGCGGCCAAGCGCTGATTGCCCAGCACGCGCACAGTTTTGACTTCAGGGCGTTGGCCACCGCGTGAGCTGTATTTGAGGATCTTGAAGTCGCGTGGTCCCGCTTTGCGGTCCTCGTCGTGTTCTTTGATTTTTTGGGGCTGTGGCCGCCAAAGGACCAACAGTTTGCCGATGTGCTGGATGGGCGCGGCGCTGAGTTGTTCGGCCAATTGGGCGAACATGGCCTCGCGTGCCGCGCGGTCATCACCCAGCACGCGGATCTTGATCAGGCCATGGGCATTCAGGGCAGCTTCGGTTTCCTTGATGACGGCAGGGGTCAGGCCATCGCCGCCGATCATGACGACTGGATCGAGGTGGTGGGCATCGGCGCGAAAAACTTTGCGCTCGGCAGGTGTGAGTTGTATTTGAGGCATGGCCGTATTATCCGCGCAAGGACGCAACAGCATGAAAGTCAAAACCAAAAGTAAAAAGGTCAACAAAGCGTGGTTGAACGACCACGTGAACGACACCTATGTGAAACTGGCCCTGAAAGAGGGCTACCGGGCTCGGGCTGCTTACAAGTTGAAGGAAATTGACGAATCCCTGGGCTTGATCCGACCTGGCGATCTGGTGGTGGACCTGGGCTCGGCTCCGGGGGCTTGGAGCCAGTATTTGCGACGACGTTTGTCACCCGATGGCGCTGCGGTCGGGGAGCTCAACGGCGCCATCATTGCCCTGGATATTTTGCCCATGGCCCCGGTGGAGGGCGTGCAGTTCATCCAGGGGGATTTTCGCGAGAATGAGGTGGCTGCCTTGTTGGAAGCAGCTTTGCAGGGACGTCAGGCCGATGTGGTGGTCTCCGACATGGCCCCCAATTTGTCCGGTATCGAGTCCTCGGACGCGGCGCGGGTGCAGCATTTGATCGAGTTGGCCGTGGAATTTGCGCAAAACCACATGAAGCCGCAGGGGGCTTTGGTGGTCAAGGTGTTCCATGGCAGCGGCTATAGCCAGATCGTCAAGATGTTCAAGGAGACTTTCAAGGCGGTCAAATCCATCAAGCCCAAATCGTCCCGGGACAAGTCTTCGGAGACTTTTTTGGTGGGTATGGGTCTCATTCAAGCGCTTTGACCACTTAATTCCTAGCTTTTCAAGGGCCAAAACCCCTTTTGGGTCACCCCTAGGCTTCTGGCAGGCCTAGAATGGTGTTAAACACTTTTTTCGATTGGAGTCTCTCTTGAATAACCCTTGGTTTTCCAAAATTGCCGTCTGGATGGTGATTGCCATGGTGCTGTTCACCTTGTTCAAGCAATTTGACAACCGTGGTGTCGCAGGCGCGAACGCCATTGGTTACTCTGATTTTTTGGAAGAGGTGCGCAGCAACCGAATCAAGAGCGCCACCATCTCCGAGAGTCCTGGCGGCACTGAAATTCTCGCCATCACCTTGGACGATCGACGCATCAAAACCACAGCGACTTATCTGGATCGCGGTTTGGTGGGCGATCTGATCAACAGTGGGGTGAAATTTGACGTGAAGCCTCGCGAGGAAAGCTCCCTGCTCATGACTTTGTTGGTCAGCTGGGGACCCATGTTGTTGTTGATTGGTGTCTGGATTTACTTCATGCGCCAAATGCAAGGCGGTGGCAAAGGGGGCGCATTCAGTTTTGGCAAGTCCAAGGCGCGCATGCTGGATGAAAACAACAATCAGGTGACTTTTGCCGATGTGGCGGGCTGTGATGAAGCCAAAGAGGAAGTCAAGGAAGTGGTGGACTTCCTGAAAGACCCGCAAAAGTTTCAGAAACTTGGCGGCCGTATTCCCCGGGGTTTGTTGTTGGTCGGTCCTCCTGGCACCGGCAAGACTTTGTTGGCCAAGGGCATCGCCGGTGAGGCCAAGGTCCCTTTCTTCAGCATCTCGGGATCAGACTTTGTAGAAATGTTTGTGGGTGTCGGTGCAGCCCGCGTGCGCGACATGTTTGAAAACGCCAAGAAGAACGCGCCTTGCATCATTTTCATCGATGAGATTGACGCGGTCGGGCGCCAGCGCGGCGCTGGTCTCGGTGGCGGTAACGACGAGCGTGAGCAGACCCTCAACCAGATGCTGGTCGAGATGGACGGCTTTGAGACCAATCTGGGGGTGATTGTGGTGGCGGCGACCAACCGTCCCGACATTCTGGACGCCGCCTTGCTGCGCCCAGGCCGCTTTGACCGTCAGGTTTATGTGACCTTGCCGGATATCCGTGGGCGTGAGCAGATTCTGAACGTGCACATGCGCAAGGTCCCGATTGGTCAGGACGTGAATGCCGCTGTGATCGCCCGAGGCACGCCTGGTATGAGTGGCGCCGATTTGGCCAACCTGTGTAACGAAGCGGCCTTGATGGCTGCTCGGCGCAATGCCCGTGTGGTTGAGATGGTGGATTTTGAAAAGGCCAAGGACAAGATCCTGATGGGCCCCGAGCGCAAGAGCATGGTCATGCCCGAGGAAGAGCGTCGCAACACGGCTTACCACGAAGCGGGTCACGCCTTGATCGGCAAACTCCTGCCCAAGTGCGATCCTGTGCACAAGGTCACCATCATTCCTCGTGGCCGTGCTTTGGGTGTGACCATGAGCCTGCCTGAAAAAGACCGCTACAGCTATGACAAGGAGTTCATGCTCAACCAGATCAGCATGCTTTTTGGTGGGCGCATTGCCGAAGAGGTGTTCATGCACCAGATGACCACGGGTGCCAGCAACGACTTCGAGCGGGCGACTTCAATTGCACGTGACATGGTGATGCGTTATGGCATGACGGACGCCTTGGGCCCGATGGTTTATGCAGAGAACGAAGGTGAGGTATTTCTGGGTCGATCGGTGACCAAGACCACCAACATGAGTGAATCCACCATGCAAAAGGTGGACATGGAGGTGCGCCGAATCATTGATGAGCAATACAACCTGGCCCGTCGTCTGATCGAAGAACACAGCGCGCAGATGCATGCGATGGCCAAGGCCTTGCTGGAGTGGGAAACCATTGACAAGGATCAGATCGATGACATCATGGCGGGTCGTGATCCCTTGCCGCCGAAGGACTGGACACCCCGTACCCCGCCCTCGGGTGGCAGCAGTGGTGGTGGCACACCGGTTGTTCAGCCTGAGCCTGTCACTGCGGCTTGATGGGCTCATTTGAAGTCGCACAGCGGGGCCTCTGGGCCCCGTTTTTCATGGAACGCTGATATCAGGCATGAAAGGTTGCATTCGGATGCACTGGCAAACCACACGTTTCAAGCTGGAACTTTCTCGCCCTTGGGTCATGGGCATCGTGAACCTGACACCGGACTCTTTCTCCGATGGTGGCCACCATTTTCAGTTGTCACAGGCTTTGCGCCATGCCGAGCAGTTGCTGAAAGAAGGTGCAGGCATTTTGGATGTCGGGGCGGAGTCGACCCGCCCGGGTGCCGAGCCGGTGTCATTGAACGAGGAGTTGACACGTTTGATGCCTTTTTTGAGCGAGGCTGTGCGCTGGCAGGTGCCGATTTCGGTGGACACCTACAAGCCCGAAGTGATGCAAGCCGTTTTGGATTTGGGGGTGGACATCGTCAACGATATTTGGGCTTTGCGCCAGCCTGGTGCCGAGCGTGTGGTAGCGTCCCATCCATCGTGTGGGGTGTGCTTGATGCACATGCACCGTGATCCGCAGACCATGCAGCTCAACACCATGGGCGGCGACGTGGTGTCGGCCGTCAAATTGTTTTTGGATGACCGTGTGCAAAGTTTGTTGCGGCATGGGGTGGATGCGGCGCGTTTGGTGCTGGACCCCGGCATTGGCTTTGGCAAAACTGTGGCGCAGAACTTTCAATTGTTGGCGCACCAATCGACGCTGATGGACAGTGGTCGGCCCTTGATGGCGGCATGGTCCCGCAAATCTTCCTTGGGTGCTGTGATGGGGGGGGAGGACGCTGCTTCTGCGCCTTCAGATCGCTTATCGGCCAGTGTGGCTGCGGCTGTGCTGGCGGTCGAACGTGGGGCCCGCTTGGTGCGTGTGCACGACGTCAAGGCGACGGTGGATGCACTCAAAGTTTGGCAAGCTGTGCATCTTGCTGCCGTGGCGAACTGAGCGTTGGCGCACCCTGCGGCTCATCCACGGATGCCGTCTTGGCTACTAAAATAATCACATTCATAACAAAAAAGGACCATTCAATGGCACGTCAATATTTTGGTACAGATGGCATTCGTGGCACTGTGGGGCATAGCCCCATCACCCCTGATTTCATCTTGCGCTTGGCCCATGCAGTGGGTCGTGTGCTGAAGGCTCAAGAAGCCCATCCCGTGGTTCTGATTGGCAAAGACACCCGTATTTCCGGCTACATGCTCGAAAGCGCGCTCGAATCGGGTTTCAATTCTGCGGGGGTGGATGTGGTTTTGCTGGGGCCTGTGCCCACGCCCGCCGTGGCCTACCTGACCCGTGCGCAACGCGCGTCGTTGGGCGTGGTGATCAGCGCCAGTCACAACCCGTTTCCGGACAACGGCATCAAATTCTTCAGCGCTCAAGGCCAGAAGTTGTCTGATGCCTGGGAGGAAACTGTGGAGGCCAGGTTGCTGGAGGATCCTGTTTGGGTGGACTCCGCTTCCTTGGGCAAGACCCGTCGCCTGGACGACGCCGCAGGTCGCTACATCGAGTTTTGCAAGAGCACATTTTCCAACGACCTGACGCTCAAAGGGCTCAAGATCGTCGTGGATGCTGCCCATGGGGCGGCTTATCAGATCGCTCCCAAGGTTTTCCACGAATTGGGGGCCGAGGTGATTGCGATGGGTTGTGCGCCCGATGGCCTCAACATCAACAAGGGCGTGGGCGCAACCCATCCCGAGGCGCTGGTCCAGGCGGTCAAAGACCACCGGGCCGATTACGGTGTGGCGCTCGATGGTGATGCCGACCGGCTGCAATTGGTGGATGCATCTGGACGTTTGTTCAACGGAGACGAATTGTTGTACCTGATGGTCGCTGACCGATTGGCTCGGGATGAGACCGTTCCTGGTGCGGTGGGCACGTTGATGACCAACATGGCCGTGGAGTTGGCGCTCAAGGAACGAGGCGTTCAGTTTGTTCGGGCCAAAGTTGGCGATCGGTATGTGCTGGAGGTCCTGCATGACAAGGGCTGGTTGCTCGGCGGTGAGGGCTCTGGTCATTTGTTGGCTTTGGACAAGCACACCACGGGCGACGGACTGGTCAGTGCCTTGCAGGTGCTGCAAGCCTGTGTGGGCAGCGGCAAAACCATGGCGCAATTGCTGGAGGGCATCACCTTGTTCCCGCAAACGCTGATCAATGTGCGCCTGACCCCTGGTTTTGACTGGCAAGG
>CANHUM010000063.1 GCA_947463845.1 Comamonadaceae bacterium | reverse complement strand
GCCTTTGACAGCAGGCTCTGTCCAGGTGATCTCGCGCACCACACTGGTGGGCAGTTCGACCGAGATGGCTTTCTCGTTGTAGAACACCACTTCCAGCTCCATGCCGTCTTCGAGGTAGTTCAGGGCGTCGCCCATGTTGGTGGCTTCGACTTCGTACTGGTTGAAATCGGTGTCCATGCACACGTACATGGGGTCTGCAAAGTAAGAGTAGGTGCACTCTTTTTTGTCCAAAATGACCTGGTCCATCTTGTCATCGGCGCGGAACACGACTTCGGTGCCGAAGTTGGCGATCAGGCTTTTGAGTTTCATGCGCACGGTGGATGAACCACGACCGCCGCGCTGGTATTCGGTGCGCAGGACGACCATGGGGTCTTTGCCGTGCATGATGACGTTGCCAACGCGGATTTCTTGAGCGGTTTTCATAGGAATTGAGTCTGAAATGAAAGAGGGTGGCTGAGCGCCAAGCCAGCCATTCTAACCTGCAGTGCTTGGTTTTTAATGGCGAACAGGGAGGTTGGGGATCATTCGCGGGCCGCCAGACCCTGGGCCAAGGCCCCCAGCACGATGCCGCCCAAGGCCCACAAGATGTCGGTATTGCCCGTGCCCAGCGCTGCAATGGCCGGGCCAGGGCAAACGCCGCTCAATCCCCAGCCCACCCCAAAAATCGCCGAACCGATCACGGTCTGGCGGTTCCAGCTGGCTGCTTGGGTCAGGAACTGTCCACCCAGTAAAGGGCGTCTGAACCAGAGCGGAAAACCTTTGTACGCCAGCATGGCCAGACCCGCTGCGCCGCCCATGACCAGCATCAGGCCCCAATCTTCAAAGCGCAAAAAGCCCAAGACCACCTCGGGCTCAATCATGGTGGCCAGGGACAAGCCAAAACCAAACAAGGCCCCTGCCAGCAGGGTGACCAGCGCCTTGGGCAGGCTGAGGGTGTGCGGGTTCAAGACGGTCATGCCAGGCTCCAGGCCATCAGGTTGGCAGTCATGAAGGCGGTGGCCATGAACGTGAGCACGGCGCCCAAGGAGGGCAGTTGCAGCGAACCCAGCCCGCAAATCCCGTGGCCCGAAGTGCACCCATTGCCCAAGCGTGCGCCGTAGCCGACCAGAAACCCTCCCACCAGCAGCTGCCAGGCTGGAACGCTGGTGTGCTGTGCTTCTCCGCCCGCCAGCGTGAAGCGCCAAACCAACGCCCCCAGCACCACGCCCAAGGCGTAAACCAGCCGCCAGTTGCGGGTGTTGACGAAACGGGGTTGTTGGAAAAACGCCCGTTTCGACACAAACGACCAGCTGCTGGAAAAGACGGAACTCATGCCGCCGACCCAGCCGTTGAACAAAAAAAGCAGCGCCACGCCAGCGCCAATCGTGATGCCGCCCAGCAGGTAGTGCTGCCAGCCGTTTGGGAAAAGAAGATTCAGGTCGTCCATGGCGCAATTATGGAGGCGCAGCGCAAGATCGGTATGGCATGCTGTGGGCGAAGAATCAATCAAGCCAAGGAAAGGTAGGCCATGTCGGCAGGCGACTGGAAAGACTTTTACCAAGCGGCCGTGCAGGGCCATCTGTCGCTGGTCCAGCACCACATGGCAGAAGGTGTGAATCCGGATTACCAGCACCCCGAGGTCATGCGCTCTGCGTTGGTGGCCAGCCTGATCGAAGGTCATTTGGAGGTGGCGCGCTTTCTGCTTGAACAGGGTGCCGATCCCAACCTGGTCTCTTACATGGACGGACTCACGCCGCTGGAGGCCGTCATGACAAAGGGACATCTAGAGTTTGCCCCTGTGCTGCGGCAATTCGGAGCCAGAGAGCTTGTCCGGCCGATCTGGGCCCGCTGGCTCAAGGCCTGGCAGGTTGGCTGAACAACCGATGCAGCCGATGCCGCCAAGGCGTTCTGGGTTCAAGGAAGAACGAGGCCCTCAGTTTGGCAAACCTGCCCTCAGAGCATGTCGATCAACTGACGGACCAGAGGCCTTTGTTCAAGCAGCCGTTGGCGAGCGGCTTGCACAACCTGGGTCCAGCTGAGCAGGGTTGCGGTCTCGAACTCGGGCCATGCACCCTGCTCGAGTCCGTTCCACACCCGATGGGCGTGACGCAAGCTTTGAGGCGCCTGCATCCAGTCCAAAAACGCCTCCAGCTTGGCATGGTGGGCATGGTCATCTTGCGGGTAGATGTGCCAGATGAAGGGCTGGCCCGCCCAGAGGGCTCTGATGAGTGAATCCTCGCCGCGCACAAAGTTGAGGTCGCAGCCCCAGAGCATCTCGTCAAAGCCGTTTTGGTCGGTGTAGGGCAGGGCACTCCAGCTGGGTGAAACGCTCAAACCTGTCAGCGCTTGCTGCACCGCCGTCAGCGGACGGCCTGGTGTCACCAGCAACTGGTGCGGTGTGTCGGCCAGTTTTGTCAGCAAAGGCCGCAGGGCAGCGGGTTCATAACAGAACAGGCTGATCAGCCGGCCGCCTGGTGGCAGGCTCGGGGCATGTTGTTGCCGCCAAGCCGAACGGTCAAAGCTTTGTTGTCGGGTCAGCAGATTCGTCTCGCGTAGCAAACCGCCTGTGTCCTGGGTAAAGCCAGGGTAGAAAAAGCGCTTGGTCCAGCCTTTGGCCGGGCCGCTCATCACTGGCGAGGGCAGGCCATGCAGACGAGGCACCCAGTCCTCTGCGCTGAGGTATTCGAGGTTGATCCAGGCGGGTTGCTGGACGCGGGCGGCGACGGCACGCGCTACAAAATGGCCCACAAAAGTTTCGGGCAAGGTGCAGCCAAAAGCTTCGATCCACACTTCGGCGGGCGGCAGGCCATGCAAGTTCAGGGCTTGGCTGGCCTCTTCCCAAGGCCGCACTTCGATGCCCGGCTCCTGGTGGGCGGCGGGGGCCATCCAGGCGAGGGCCGAGCCGTCGTCCACCCACAGGCGCACGCGCTGGCCGGCATCTCGCAGCTGACGCGTCAGCCGCCAGCACACGCCCAGGTCGCCATGGTTGTCGATGACGGTGCAGAAGATGTCCCAAAGCGGACCAGAAAGCATGTGCGGTGGCATGCGCCGATTGTCGCTGGAGATTTCACAGACAATAGCCGCCATGTCGCACACCCATGATGAAGCCCTGCTTGCACAAGTTGCTGCGTTGCCCGCCTTGCCGGGGGTCTACCGCTACTTTGACGCGCAGGACCAGCTGCTGTATGTGGGCAAGGCGCTGAACCTCAGGCGCCGGGTGTCGAGTTATTTCCAGAAGGACCACGGGGGCACCCGCATTGGTCACATGGTCAGCAAGATTGTGCGCATGGAAACCACGGTGGTGCGCTCCGAGGCCGAGGCGCTGCTGCTGGAAAACAACCTGATCAAGAAGCTGCACCCGCGCTTCAACATCCTGTTTCGGGACGACAAGAGTTACCCCTACCTCAAGCTCACGGGCAATGGCCGCGCGGCGCTGCCTGCGCTCGTGACCACCCCCGAGGCGCAGCATTACCCGCGTGTGGCTTATTACCGTGGCGCGGTGGAAAAGAGGCACCGTTTCTTTGGCCCCTTTCCCAGTGCCTGGGCGGTCAAGGAGTCGATCCAGCTGATCCAGAAGGTTTTCAAACTGCGCACTTGTGAGGACACGGTTTTTTCCAACCGCACCCGGCCATGTCTGTTGTTCCAGATCAAGCGTTGCTCAGGTCCGTGCGTGAACCTGATCAGTCCTGAGGACTACAAAGCCGATGTGCAACACGCCGAGCAGTTTTTGCGCGGTGAGACCCAGGCGCTGATGCGCGAGATGGAAGCGAGGATGATGGCGCACGCGGAGCGGCTGGAGTTTGAGCTTGCCGCCGAGGTCCGCAACCAGCTGACCGCGCTGTCGCGCGTCTTGCACCAGCAGTCGGTGGACACGGCGGTCGACACCGACGCCGACATCCTCGTGGCCCGTGTGCAAGGCGGCCGCGCATGCGTGAACTTGGCCATGGTGCGCGGTGGGCGGCATCTGGGTGATCGGCCTTACTTTCCGGTGCATGTACAAGATGCGCAAGATTTGCTGGGTCTGGAGGAGGGTGAAACGTCTCGGCCGGTCGAGTCACAGGTGCTCGAGGCGTTTTTGGCACAGCATTACATCGGCTTGCCCGTTCCCCCACTGCTGATTTTGAGCGCGGCAGTGGACAAAGCGCTCATCGCTGCCTTGTCGACGCAGTCGGGGGTGAAAATCAGCACTGTGACCCAGCCCCGCGAGCACCGCCGCGTGTGGCTGGAAATGGCTGAAAAAAATGCCGAATTGCATCTGGCACGTCTGCTGGCCGAAGAAGGCTCCCAGCAGGCCCGCACCCGGGCATTGGCCGAGGCGCTCGATCTGGCGCCCGACGATCTGGACCAGCTGCACATTGAGTGTTTCGACATTTCGCACACGGCAGGCGAAAACACGCAGGCCTCATGCGTGGTGTTCCGACAGCACAAGATGCAAAGCAGCGACTACCGCCGCTACAACATCGAGGGCATCACGCCGGGCGACGATTACGCCGCCATGCGCCAAGTGCTGATGCGCCGCTACGGCAAGCTGGCCGAAGCCTTGCGTTCTGGCGAGGGCACGGCCAGGTTGCCCGATCTCGTGCTGATCGACGGCGGCAAAGGCCAGGTGAGCATGGCCCGCGAGGTGTTCACCGATCTGGGGCTGGACCTCTCGCGCATCGTGGGCGTGGAAAAAGGCGAGGGCCGCAAAGTGGGTCTGGAAGAGCTCGTTTTTGCCGATGGCCGTGAGAAAGTTTATCTGGGCAAGGACTCGGCCGCGCTCATGCTGGTGGCCCAGATTCGTGACGAGGCGCACCGATTTGCCATCACCGGCATGCGTGCCGCACGTGCCAAGGTGCGGGTGGGCGGCAGCAAGATCGAGGAGATTCCCGGCATTGGGCCGCGCAAACGCGCCAAGCTGCTGCAACGCTTTGGTGGTGTTCGGGGCGTGGAAAGTGCCAGCATTGAGGACTTGCTGGGCGTGGAGGGTATTTCCCGGGAGCTGGCCGAGACCATCTACAACGCTTTGCATTGAATCCGCAGGCGCCGCTCATCCGAGCGCTGGCTGGGCGTGCCACAATCCAGACCATGTTTTTCACGATCCCCACCCTCATGACCTGGACGCGCATCATCGCGATCCCCTTGATCATTGGCGTGTATTACCTGGACGGTTTGACGGTCGAAACACAAAACCTGATCGCTACGGTCATGTTTGTGCTGTTTGCCATCACCGACTGGCTGGACGGCTTTTTGGCTCGAAAACTCAACCAGACCTCGGCTTTTGGTGCTTTCCTGGACCCGGTGGCCGACAAATTCCTGGTGTGCGCGGCGCTGTTGATCCTGGTGCACATGAACCGGGTGCATGTCTTGGTGGCCTTGATCATCATTGGCCGTGAAATTGCCATCTCTTCCTTGCGCGAATGGATGGCGCAGATCGGCGCCAGCAAAAGCGTGGCGGTGCACATGGTGGGCAAGCTCAAGACCACCGTGCAAATGGTGGCGATTCCTTTTTTGCTTTACGACGGCGTGTTGCTGGAAGTGATTGACACCCGTCTCTGGGGGGCGGTGCTGATCCTCATCGCTGCCGTGTTGACCATTTGGTCGATGGTTTACTACATGCAAAAGGCCTTGCCTGAAATCCGAGCCCGGGTGAAATGAACGCGGATCGTTCGTCTGACGCCTGGATCAGGGCGATACCGCTGGTGTTTGTGCTGATTTGGAGTACCGGCTTCATCGTCGCCCGCTATGGAATGCCGCATGCACCGCCTTTGACTTTCCTGTGCATACGCTACGCCTTGTCCATTGCATGCTTTTTGCCTTGGATCTGGTGGGCCAAGGTGGCTTGGCCTCATGGCCGCGAGCAATGGCTACATTTGTCTGTGACGGGTGTCCTGATGCATGCAGGGTATCTGGGCGGCGTTTGGGTGGCGGTCAAGGCCGGTATGGGCTCGGGCTTGTCGTCCTTGATTGTGGGGTTTCAGCCTGTCTTGACGGCCATTTGGCTGGCCTACAGCTTGCGCGGCAGCGAACAACCTGGCGTCTCTCGCCAGCAGTGGTTGGGCTTGCTTTTGGGTTTTATGGGCTTGCTCATGGTGGTCTGGCGCAAGTTGACGTTGGGCACGCCGCTGGACCATGTCACGCCTGGCAACATCGCCTTTGCTTTGACTGCCTTGCTCAGCATCACCGTGGGAACCTTGTATCAAAAGCGCTTTGTCCAACCCTGTGATGTGCGCTCTGCCAATACGGTGCAGTTGTTGGCCGCCTGGGTGGTCACTTGGCCACTGGCCATGATGGAGACCGAATCCATGCGCTGGAACGGTGAATTGGCAGGAGCGATGGCATGGTCGGTATTGGTTTTGACATTGGGTGGCAGTTCGCTCTTGTACATGTTGATTCAGCGAGGGGCTGCTGCCAAGGTCACGAGCCTCATGTACATGGTGCCGCCGACCACGGCCGTGATGGCATGGCTCTTGTTTGGCGAAAGCATCACCGCCATGACGCTGGCCGGTACGGCTTTGACCGCTCTGGGCGTCAGCATGGTGGTTCGGTCACCTCGGTGAAAGCGCCCGGGATGAGCTGCCTGTATTCTCTGCAGATTTATTGGAAGGACCTCACATGACCCGACACCGCATTGCCGTGATTCCAGGCGATGGCATTGGCAAGGAAGTGATGCCGGAAGGCCTGCGCGTGATGGACGCTGCTGCGCGCAAATTCGGCATCGATTTGCAATTTGACCATTTTGACTTTTCCAGCTGGGAATACTTTGAAAAGCACGGTCAGATGTTGCCTGACAACTGGAAAGAGCAGATCGGCAGCCATGATGCGCTGTATTTTGGTGCCGTAGGCTGGCCCGAAAAAATTGCCGATCACGTGTCGCTGTGGGGCTCCTTGCTGTTGTTTCGTCGTGAGTTTGACCAGTACATCAATCTGCGCCCTGCACGCTTGATGCCGGGAATCATTGCTCCCGTGGTGCGCCGAGATGGCAGCGCACGTCAACCCGGGGAGATCGACATGTACATTGTTCGCGAAAACACCGAGGGCGAGTACTCGGCTGTGGGTGGGCGCATGTTTCCCGGGACCGAGCGCGAGATCGTGATGCAAGAGACCATCATGAGCCGCATTGGCGTGGACCGGGTTCTGAAGTTCGCCTTCGAATTGGCGCAATCGCGTGCAAAAAAACACCTGACCAGCGCCACCAAATCCAATGGCATTGCCATCACCATGCCCTATTGGGATGAGCGGGTCGCCGAGATGTCCAAAGGCTATCCGAGTGTCCATGTTGACAAGTTCCACATCGATATCCTCACAGCCCACTTTGTTCAGCGCCCCGATTTTTTTGATGTGGTGGTGGCGAGCAATTTGTTTGGCGACATCTTGAGCGATCTGGGGCCTGCCTGCACCGGCACCATCGGTATTGCACCCAGTGCCAACTTGAACCCCGACCGCAAGTTCCCTTCACTGTTTGAGCCGGTGCATGGCTCAGCGCCTGACATCGCAGGCAAAGGGATTGCCAACCCGATCGGCCAGATTTGGTGTGGCGCCATGATGCTGGAATTTTTAGGCCACAAAGCCGCACACGATGCAGTCTTGGGGGCCATTGAAAAAGTCCTTGCCGCTGGACAAGACGCACCGCGCACGCCAGATTTGGGCGGCAAGGCCAGCACTGCTGACGTAGGCAAGGCCATCGCACAGGCTGTGTAGGTCAGAACCTAGTGTTATTGCGCCGTTGCATCAAAAAATCTCTTCCGAGGCTTTGTGCGCTTTAATTTCAAGGCTAGAATTAGTTTTTGCGCGGTCATGTTTGGTGTTTGTTGACATATTCACAAGGTATGAATTGACATCTGCAAACATGATCGGTTTTTGTGCCAGCATGATTTTTTGTTGGTACTTTCATTAGTCCACACGCCGTCTTCTACGGCATCAACACCCAGAGGTTTTTTTGTGAATAAAACTGAATTGATCGAACACATTGCCAAGCACGCCGATCTGTCAAAAGCCGCCGCTGGCCGCGCTCTGGAAGCCACTATTGGCGCCGTTCGCACGACCTTGAAAAAAGGCGGTACGGTTTCCCTGGTTGGTTTTGGTACTTTCGCAGTCGGCAAGCGCGCCGCTCGTACCGGCCGCAATCCACGCACTGGCGCAGCGATTAAAATCAAAAAAGCCAATGTGCCAAAGTTCCGTCCAGGTAAAGGCCTGAAGGACGCTTTGAACTGATAGACATTGAGGGGGTGCTTAGCTCAGTTGGTAGAGCGGCTCCTTTACACGGAGTAGGTCGGCGGTTCGAGACCGTCAGCACCCACCACCTCATGAACAAAGGCGAACCCG
>CANHUM010000062.1 GCA_947463845.1 Comamonadaceae bacterium | reverse complement strand
TGCCCCAGCTGCCTGCAAGGCTTGTCGCGCTTTGGTGACGACATGAAAAACGGCCTGCTCGAAGCCGACTACATCGTGGTCGAGATGGCCAAGCACATCTTGGGCGAAGAATGGATGCCCGAGTACGTGAGCGCCGCCAATGCCGGCGGCATTGAGCGCGTCCTGGTTTAAACCTGAAAGCAGAACATGGCAGGATTGAAAAAAGACAGCCCCCACCCCGAGTCGCTGACCCTGCACGGTCAGACCCGGGTGTTGGAGATCGGGTTTTCTGACGGTGCGCAGTTTCGCATTCCTTTCGAGCTGATGCGCGTGTACTCGCCTTCGGCCGAAGTCCAGGGCCACGGCCCTGGCCAGGAAGTGCTGCAAACCGGCAAACGCGATGTCGGCATCGTGGAGATCGAGCCCGTGGGCAACTACGCCGTCAAGCCCACCTTTTCCGATGGGCATGAGTCGGGTTTGTTCACATGGGAATACCTTTATTTTCTGGGCGACCAAGAGGAGGCGCTCTGGAAGCAATACGAAGACCGCCTGCAAGCCGCAGGCATGAGCCGTGACGCCCCCATGGTCGAAGCCGCTGCAGGCGGCAGCTGCGGTCACCATCACTGAGGACACCGACATGAGCACCACCCATTTCGGTTTCAAAACCGTGGACGAAAAGGACAAGGCCAAGCATGTGCGCGGCGTGTTCGACTCGGTCGCGTCCAAATACGATGTGATGAATGACCTGATGTCCATGGGCCTGCATCGCGTGTGGAAGGCCTACACCGTGCAGGTGGCCAACCTCAAAGAGGGTGATCAGGTGCTGGACATCGCGGGGGGTACGGGTGATCTCTCGATGGCGTTTGCCAAAAAAGTGGGGGCCACCGGCCGCGTGGTGCACACCGACATCAACGAAGCCATGCTCTCAACCGGGCGAGATCGCATGGTGGATCATGGCCTGGCCCTGCCCACCTTGGTCTGTGATGCTGAAAAGCTGCCTTTTCCTGACAACCACTTCAACGTGGTCAGCGTGGCGTTTGGCCTGCGTAACATGACGCACAAGGATGTGGCGCTCAAGGAAATGTGCCGTGTGCTCAAGCCGGGCGGCAAATTGCTGGTTCTGGAGTTTTCCAAGGTGGCCAAGCCCCTGGAAAAGGCCTACGATTGGTACAGCTTCAAGATCCTGCCTCGGTTGGGCAAACTGGTGGCGGGAGATGCAGACAGCTACCGCTATCTGGCCGAGTCCATCCGCATGCACCCCGGGCAGGAGGACCTGAAAACCCTTATGAAAAATGCCGGATTTGGGCACGTGGATTTTCACAACCTGTCGGCCGGGGTGGTAGCCTTGCACATGGGCATTAAATGTTGAAGCCCAAAAACCGTATTTCTTGAGTTGGAGACACCATGAACAACAAACTCGTAACCCTGATGCTCGCTGGCGTGATGGCCCTGGGCAGTCTGAACGCAGAAGCTGCTCGCCGCATGGGCGGCGGCAAGTCTGTTGGACAGCAATCCAACCAAGTGACCAAGCGTGATGCAGCCCCTCAGACGCCTGCTGCGCCCGCCCAAAACGCCGCGCCCACCAACGCTGCCAAGCCGGCTGCGGCCCCTGCAGCAGCGGCACCCAAGAAGCCTTGGGGCGCCATGTTGGGTGGTTTGGCCGCTGGCTTGGGCTTGGCCTGGTTGGCCAGCTCTCTGGGTTTGGGTGAAGCCTTTGGCAACATCCTGATGGCTTTGTTGATCGGTGTCGCTGTCTTGGCGGTGATCGGCATGATCTTGCGTGCCCGTCGTGGTGGCGCTGCCCAAACCGGAGGCCTGGCTTACCAGGGTGCAGGTGCTTCGGCGGAAAGCCCAGCCACCTACAAGCAGTACAGCCCAAACAATGTCGGTAACGATGCTTCGGCCCGTCCATGGGAAGGACAAAACACCCGTTTTGACAGCGCTGCCGCATCCCAAACGACTGGCTCCATGATCGGTTCGGGCATTGGTTCTGGACTGAGCGGCTCGCAAACCTGGGGCATTCCTGCAGGTTTCGATGTGGACAGCTTTGTCACGGCTGCCAAGCGCAACTTTGTGACCCTGCAAGACGCCTGGGACCGCTCGGACATCAGCGCCCTGCGTTCCATGATGACGGACGCCATGGTGGTGGAAATCCGCAACCAACTGTCCGAGCGTGAAGCCCAGTTCCCCGGCCAGCCCAACAAGACCGAAGTCGTCATGCTCGACGCCCAGCTGCTGGGCATCGAAGAGCAGGCAGACGCCTATCTGGCCAGTGTCGAGTTCAATGGCATGATCCGCGAAGATGCGTCTTCCGGCCCCAGCCCGTTCCGGGAAGTCTGGAACATGAGCAAATCCAAGCAAGGTGGCGGCTGGCTGGTCGCTGGCGTTCAAGCGCTCCAATAAGGCCGGGGCATAAAGCCCTGCCGCTTTTTGGCCTGCACTTTCGGGAATAATCGGGGACTATGGCAACACAGTCCCCTTTTTCATGGGCCGCTCAGGCGCTCCCCGACCTGATCAACCAGCTCTCGGTCAATTTTCAGCCTCCAGCCTGGGCTGTGGACGAGACCATCAACCGCCTGGTTTTGTTTCTCAACCATGTGCTGATGAGCGAGCCTGAGGCCATGGCACGCTTGGCCCGACAAAAAGGCCAACGCATCGAGTTGGTCTGGGACCGCATGCAACTGCAACTGAGTCCCACCCCTGCAGGTTTGCTCGAACGCGGGCATTTTGAAGGCTTTGACTTGCGCTTGACAGTCACCGAAGAATCCCCTGTCTCGCTCGCTTCGGCTCTGGCCCGGGGTGACAAACCCAAAGTGCGCATCGAAGGCGATGTGCAGCTGGCGGCCGAGGTCAACTGGCTGATCGACCATGTTCGCTGGGATGCCGAAGAAGACCTGGCCCGCCTGATTGGCGATGCTCCGGCCCACACACTGGCCCAGGCCGCTCGCCAGGCCTTATTGGCTTTGCGCAGTTTTGTCGCCCAGCGCCCTGGCACCGGGCTGCGCACGGGCAGCGCAGCATGATGCGCTGGGGCCGTTTCGGGCGCGGCGCCTTCATTGTCTTCATCGTCTTGCGCTACGGCCTGGACGAGTTGGTGCTGTCGAGTTTTCAAAAACCCTGGATCCGTTTGCTCGCCCGCGTCCTGTCTGTGGGGCGTGACCTGCGCTCGCCCCGTGCTGTTCGCCTGCGCGAAGCACTGGAGCGGCTGGGTCCGATTTTTGTGAAGTTTGGCCAGGTGCTGTCCACCCGGCGTGATTTGCTGGCCCCCGACATCGCGGAAGAGCTGGCCAAGCTGCAAGACCGCGTACCGCCATTCAGCTCGGCCATTGCGGTGGCCTCCATTGAGCGTGCCTTCAACCGCCCGGTGGACGATATCTTTGAAACCTTTGAGCGCGAGCCTGTGGCCAGTGCCTCGATTGCCCAGGTGCACTTTGCCACCTTGCGCGGCAAATCAGGCCAAGTGCGCGAAGTGGCGGTCAAGGTCTTGCGTCCGGGGATGCTGCCGGTCATCGACAAGGATCTGAGCCTGATGCGCATGATGGCCGGTTGGGTCGAGAGCCTGAGTGCCGACGGCAAGCGGCTCAAACCCCGGGAAGTCGTGGCCGAGTTCGACAAATACCTGCACGACGAGCTGGACCTGGTGCGCGAAGCGGCCAACGCTGCCCAGTTGCGACGCAACATGCAAGGCCTGGATCTGGTGCTGATCCCCGAGATGATTTGGGACTTTTGCCACCCCGAAGTCATTGTCATGGAGCGCATGCACGGTGTGCCCATCAGCCAGGTCGACCGTTTGCGCCAAGCAGGCGTGGACATTCCCAAGCTGGCCCGTGACGGCGTGACGCTGTTTTTCACGCAGGTGTTCCGTGACGGTTTCTTTCACGCCGACATGCACCCGGGCAACATCCAGGTCAGCCTGGCCCCCGAGACCTTTGGGCGTTACATCTCGCTGGACTTCGGTATCGTGGGCACCCTCACCGAGTACGACAAGGAGTACCTGGCGCAAAACTTCACGGCTTTCTTCCGACGCGATTACAAGCGTGTGGCCGAGTTGCACATCGAGTCCGGTTGGGTGCCGCCCGAGACAAGGGTCGATGAGCTGGAGTCGGCCATCCGCGCCGTGTGCGAGCCTTACTTTGATCGCCCGCTCAAGGAAATTTCGCTGGGCATGGTGCTCATGCGCCTGTTTCAGACCTCGCGCCGGTTTCAGGTCGAAATCCAGCCACAGCTGGTGCTGCTGCAAAAAACCCTGCTCAACATCGAAGGCCTGGGCCGCGACCTGGACCCCGAGCTGGATCTTTGGAGTACCGCCAAGCCCTTTCTCGAAAAGTGGATGCTGGAGCAAATTGGCCCTAAAAAGCTGTGGGAAGAGCTCAAGGCTCAAGCGCCGCATTACGCCAAGCTCCTGCCGCAGCTTCCGCGTTTGCTGCACGACTATTTGCTGCGGCCTCGCCAAAACGATCACCGTCAGATCGAGCTGCTGTTGGCCGAGCAGCGGCGAACCAACAGATTGCTGCAAACCCTGATTTACGCCGGCTTGGGTTTTGTGGTCTCCTTGGCCGCTTTGCAGCTGGCTGTGCATCTGCAATTGTTCTATTGATTTTGAAACCTGGAGGGTACCAAGGTGCTGCTTAGTTTTGTGATTGCATATTTGGCTGTGACCATCTGCATCGGTTTGCTCGCAGCACGTCGGGTCCACGGGGCCAGGGATTACCTGGTGGCGGGCCGAAGCCTGCCGCTTTACATGAACGTGGCCACCGTGTTTGCCACCTGGTTCGGCGCCGAGACGGTTTTGTCTGTATCGGCCACTTTTGCCAAGGATGGCCTGAACGGCATCCCCGGTGACCCCTTCGGGGCCACTGTCTGCCTGGTGCTGGCGGCCTTGCTTTTTGCCAAGCTGTTTTATCGCCTCAACCTGTTGACGATTGGTGATTTCTACAAGGTGCGCTACGGCAAGTCGGTGGAAGTGCTGACCAGTGTGGCGATTGTGTTGTCTTATCTGGGTTGGACATCGGCGCAATTGACGGCCCTGGGCCTGGTCATCCATGTGCTGTCGTCCGGTGCGATTGACCTGAACTACGCCATCATGATGGGTGCGGCTGTCGTGTTGATCTACACCGTGTTTGGCGGCATGTGGTCAGTGGCCTTCACCGATTTGTTCCAGACCGTGGTGATTGTTGTGGGACTGATGGCGGTGGCCTTGCTGGTCGGCGGTAACGCGGGTGGCTTTGACAAGGTGGTGGCGCAAGCGGCGGCGGATGGCAAGTTCAACATGTTCCCGTCCGACATGGATGCGGCGGCATGGTGGGCCATGGCCGGTGCTTTCTTTGCATTTGCCTTTGGCTCCATTCCGCAGCAGGACGTGTTCCAGCGCATGACCAGTGCCAAGGACGAAAAAACCGCCGTCAGGGGAACCATCATTGGAGGTCTGATGTATTTCGTGATGGCCTTTATTCCCTTGTACATCGCCTATGCGGCCCTGATCGCCCACCCCGAACTCAAGGCCTTGTTCGATTCGGAAGACGCCCGTGCCATCCAGCGCATCCTGCCCGATCTGGTGCTGGGCCAAATGCCCATGTGGGCGCAGATTATGTTCTTTGGCGCTTTGCTCTCGGCCATTCTGTCCACCGCCAGCGGTGCCTTGCTGGCCCCAACGGCCACCTTCACCGAAAACGTGCTCAAGCCCTTTGTCCCCCACATGAGCGACCGCCAGTTCTTGCTGCTCCTGCGCGTCATCCTGGTCACTTTCACTGCATGCGCCTTGCTGTTTGCCCTCAACAGCACCAGCACCATGTATGAAATGGTGCAAAACGCCTACAACGTCACCTTGACCGGGGCCTTTGTCCCGCTGGTGGCAGGTGCCTTCTGGAAGCGGGCCAACACCCAGGGGGCCTTGTTCTCCGTGGTCTTGGGCGTGGGCACTTGGCTGGTGTTCAACTTCCTGGCACCTGAAACGCTTGTGCCAGCCAACTTGCTGGGCCTGATGGCATCCATCGTGGGCATGCTGCTGGGTTCGCTCACGCCGACCGTGATTCCGAACCAGGGCCAATCGATCGCCAGTGCCTTGGGCCACGCTGCGCACGACAAGAACCGTCATTGAATCCTGGGGCAAGCCGGCCTTGCCCCATCGGAACGGTCGGGGTAGAAGGGTGCTGCCAAGCCTATAATTGAAGGTTTTCTTGCATCACCTTCAAAGGCTCTTCACATGCCCATTTATGCTTACAAATGCGACGCCTGCGGCCATGCCAAGGATGTTCTGCAAAAAATCAGCGATGCGCCTCTGACCGATTGCCCGGTTTGTGGTGCCCCCAAATTCAACAAACAACTCACTGCCCCGGGTTTCCAACTCAAGGGCACGGGTTGGTATGCGACCGACTTCAAGGGCGGCGGCGCGGCTGGCACAGCGGCACCCGCAGCAGCGGCCGCTGCCGACGCTGTGTCCAGCCCAGCGCCTACCTCTGGCGGCGACAGCTCTGCGACCACTGCTGCCAGCGCCGGAGCCTGCGCGGCTTCTTGCGCATGCCATTGAGCGGCATTTGCTCTGAACCCCACCGATTGACCACTTCATGAAAAACCGCAGCTTGAAGCAGTACTTCGTCACCGGCCTCTTGGTGTGGCTGCCCATGGGCATCACGGTGTGGGTCATCATGTGGCTGGTGGGTGTGCTGGACGCGATCTTCCGGGCAGTGCTTCATGCTGCCGACACCCTGATTCCAGGGATTCATGCCAACGCGGAATACCTCCGCGGTGTACCCGGTCTGGGCGTTGCCATCGTGGCCGTATTCATTTTTGCCACAGGGGTTTTTGTGGCCAACATGTTTGGTCAATGGTGGCTGCGCAAATGGCATGGCATGATGAACCGCATTCCCGTGGTGCGCAGCATCTACACCAGCGTCAAGCAGGTGGCCGATACCTTGTTTTCCGGTAGTGGTCATGCGTTCTCCAAGGCGCTGTTGGTGCAGTACCCCAGGCAGGGCTCCTGGACCGTGGCCTTTTTGACCGGTACGCCCGGTGGCGAGGTGGCGACCTACATGGACCAGCCCATGGTGAGTGTGTATGTCCCCACCACCCCCAACCCGACATCCGGTTTCTTTTTGATGATGCCTCGGGCCGATGTGGTTGAACTCGACATGACCGTGGATGACGCCCTCAAATACATCATTTCCATGGGGGTCATGGTGCCCCCCATCCGTGGTGCCAAGCCTGCGCCAGACGCCTTGAAGGCCCCGGCTGCCTGACACCACGTTTTTTGCGAACTGTTCCTGCGATTTCAGAAAGTACAACATGTCGATGCGTTCCCACTACTGCGGTCTTGTGACCGAAGCCCTGACCGGTCAAACCGTGAGCCTGTGCGGCTGGGTCAACCGCCGCCGTGACCATGGCGGCGTCATCTTCATCGACTTGCGTGACCGTGAAGGCTACGTGCAAGTGGTGTGCGACCCCGACCGTCCTGAGATGTTCAAGGTGGCCGAAGACGTGCGCAACGAATACTGTGTGCAGATCAAAGGTGTGGTGCGCACGCGCCCCGATGGCACCAGCAACGACGGCCTCAAGAGCGGCAAGATCGAAGTGCTGTGCCACGAGCTGATCGTCCTGAACGAATCGGTGACACCACCCTTCCAGATCGACGAAGACAACCTGTCCGAGACCACCCGCCTTACACACCGCGTGCTTGACTTGCGTCGCCCGTACATGCAAAACAACCTCATGTTGCGCTACAAGGTGGCCATGGAGGTGCGCAAGTACCTGGACGAAAACGGCTTTGTGGACATCGAAACCCCCATGCTCACCAAGAGCACGCCCGAAGGCGCGCGCGACTACCTCGTGCCCAGCCGCGTACACGATGGCCAGTTCTTCGCTTTGCCCCAGTCGCCCCAGCTGTTCAAACAACTGTTGATGGTGGCCGGCTACGACCGTTACTACCAAATCACCAAGTGCTTCCGCGATGAAGATTTGCGTGCAGACCGTCAACCCGAATTCACCCAGATCGATATCGAAACCTCGTTCTTGAGCGAGGAAGAAATCCGCGACATGTTCCAGGGCATGATCAAGCGCGTGTTCCAAAACACCATTGGCGTGGACCTTGGCGAGTTCCCGGTCATGACCTACCAGGATGCGATGCATTGGTATGGTTCCGACAAGCCCGACCTGCGCGTGAAACTGCAGTTCACCGAAGTCACCGACGTCATGGGCGATGTGGACTTCAAGGTGTTCTCGGGTGCGGCCAATATGAAAGGCGGTCGCGTGGTGGCCCTGCGTGTGCCCGGTGGTTCGGTCGAAGGCGGCGGCATCAGCCGTGGCGAGATCGACGCTTACACCGAGTTCGTCAAGATCTACGGCGCCAAGGGCCTGGCCTACATCCGCGTCAACGACCTGTCCAAAGGCCGAGATGGTTTGCAGTC
>CANHUM010000061.1 GCA_947463845.1 Comamonadaceae bacterium | reverse complement strand
GCGATCATGTCGACCTTGTCGGTGTCAAACCACTGGCGGGCAATGTTGGAGCCCACATCGGGTTTGTTTTGATGGTCAGCACCGATCACTTCAATTTTGAGTTTGGAGCCTGTGGCCTTGACGTAGTCTTCGACCGCCATGCGGGCAGCCAGCAAAGAGCCGGGGCCGGTGATGTCAGAGTACAGGCCCGACATGTCGTTCAACACGCCAATCTTGACGGTGCCGTCAGAGATCTGGGCTTGGGCTGCTCCGCCAAAGGCACAAGCCGCAGCAGCGGCGATGGTGAGAAGTTTACGTTTCATGGTGTTGTCTCCTGGTTGAAAAATCAGACGCCGAGGTACTCGTTGAGCATGCCCATCTTGTCGGACAGCTCCGCCGAGGTGAAGCCCTCCACGATTTGCCCGTGCTCCATGACATAGAACCGGTCGGCCAGTGGGGCTGCAAAGCGGAAGTTTTGCTCCACCATGATGATGGTGTAGCCCTTGGCCTTGAGTGATCGGATCATGCGGGCCAAGGCCTGCACGATGACAGGGGCCAGGCCCTCTGAAATTTCATCGAGCAGCAAAAAGCGTGCGCCCGTGCGCAAAATGCGCCCGACCGCCAGCATCTGTTGCTCACCACCTGAAAGGCGGGTGCCAGGGCTGTTTTTGCGCTCCAGCAGATTGGGAAACATTTCGTAAATTTCATCCAAGCCCATGCCACCGCTGGCGATCACAGGGGGGAGAAGCAGATTTTCTTCGCAAGTGAGCGATGCAAAAATACCGCGCTCCTCCGGGCAATAGCCAATGCCCAGTTTGGCAATCTGGTGAGGTGCCAGGCTGACCGATTCGGTGCCGTTGATCGTGATGCTGCCCGTGCGTTTGCCCACCAGACCCAGGATCGACTTGATGGTGGTGGTGCGGCCAGCGCCATTGCGGCCCAACAGGGTGACCACTTCACCTTCGTTGACGGTCAGGTTCACGCCGTGCAGGATGTGCGACTCGCCATACCAGGCGTGCAGGTCGCTGATGCGCAGAAATTCTTTGGGCTCAGCCATGGGCCCCCTCCAGCTGGTTGTCGGCTGTGCCCATGTAGGCCTCAAGCACTTGTGGGTTCTGGGAAACGACGGCGTAAGGCCCCTCGGCAATCACCTGACCGCGTTGCAGAACGCTGATGGTGTCGGCAATCTTGGCGACCACGTTCATGTTGTGCTCCACCATCAGGATGGTGCGATTGGCGCCTACCTTCTTGATGAGCTGCGTTACACGGTCCACATCTTCGTGGCCCATGCCTTGCGTGGGCTCGTCCAACAGCATCAGCTCGGGCTCCATGGCCAATGTGGTGGCAATTTCGAGAGCGCGTTTTCGGCCGTAAGGCAACTCCACGGCCATCAAGTGCGCCATGTCCTGCAGATCCACTTCGGCCAGCAGCGCCATCGCGCGGTCATTGAGGTTGTCGAGCACACGCTCGGAGCGCCAGAACTGCATGGACAAACCCGCGCCACGTTGCAGTGCAATGCGCACGTTTTCCACCACCGACAGGTTCGGGAAAGTGGCGGAAATCTGGAAGGAGCGCACGATGCCGCGACGGGCAATCTGGGCAGGTTTTTCACCCGTGATGTCACGGCCATTGAACAGGATCTGGCCCTTGGTGGGAATCAGAAACTTGGTCAACAGGTTGAACACTGTGGTCTTGCCTGCGCCGTTGGGACCGATCAGTGCGTGAATCTCTCCACGACGCACCTTGAGGTTGACATCGTTGACAGCGACAAATCCTTTGAACTCCTTGATGAGTCCACGGGTTTCGAGAATGATTGCGTCAGCCATTGAGTCTTGCACCAGGACGGAAAAGAAAAATGTCTTGGTGCATTCTGTGACCCGTGCTGGAATCACGTCATATGGTTATCCCGCATTTCTGTCCCTTAAGCGACTGAACTTGCGCCTGCCTGACATCTGGGCGACACGGTGCCTCGATTCAGGCTTGACCTGCACTTCGCGCATCAGCGCTGGCCGTCGTGCACCGACACCTTGTCCTTGGTCAGTCCACCCAGCCGGGAGTGCACACGTCCTCCAGTGCCCATCACCAAGGCAAACAGGATTTCATTGGGTCGTGGCGCATCCTGAATGCCCACTTCCATGCTGTTGAAATGGCTGCGCACATAGCAAGCGTGGATGTAGTGCACCGGCACCATCAGGCGGTAACCTGCACTCGCCACGGCCTTGCTGGCAGGCACGATGGCTTTGGGGTCACCCAGCAAGGACCGCATGGCCCAGCCACCGGCCTCGTGCCAAACCGCGCCATGCTCCATCTCACCATTGACACCCACGATGGCAGCTTTGCTGTAGACCTCGATGTTGTCTTTGCCCAAAGTGTCAATCAACTCCTGCGCCAGCAGGGTCCCCAATGACCTGAGCTCGGCCATGAAAGGCATGAGGTCAGGTGCATAGGTGCCAGCGTAGGGGTTGTGGATCACCGCACACGCGGCGGCCAGCTTCAGGGGCTGGTCTGTGACCGGCCCCCCCTCGTGGTAAGTGGTTTCGATGGTGAGGCTGCGTTTGCGGATTTGGATCAATGACATGGCTGGCTTTGGTATGAGGACGGATGAAGGCAGGGGTTCAGTTCTTGGGGATTTTGGCGTCGTTGACCACTTGAATCCATTTCTGGGTTTGCGCAGCGACCATGTTCCGCATTTCTTCGGGTGTGCTGCCACGGACATCTCCACCCATGTCTTCCAGACGAGACTTGACGGCGGGGATCACGATCGCCTTTTGCAGCTCGGCATTGAGGCGATCGATCACAGGCCTTGGCGTTCCTGCGGGTGCCATCAAACCCGCCCAGGACTGCACATCGTAGCCGGCAACACCTTGCTCAGCCACGGTCGGGACATCCGGCAGGCCTTGCCAACGTTGTGGACCGGTCGTTGCAATGGCGCGCAGCTTGCCGGCTTTGATGTTCGCCATCACGGCGGTGGGTGGGGCAATGATCATCGGGATTTCACCGCCCAACAAGGATGTGAGTGAAGCGGAGTCACCCCTGAATGGGACATGCAGCAGCTGAGTCCTGGACATGCTGGCCAGCAATTCGCCAGCCAGGTGGTGCGTGGAGCCAATGCCAGCTGTGCCATAGCTCACCTCGGTCGGGTTGGCGCGGGCTGCGGCCAGCAAAGCGCTCAGGTTCGGGTACTTGCTGTTGGCCGGAACGACCACCAGAAACGGGAAATACGTGATGGTGCTGACCATCTCGAAGTCTTGCACCGTGCGGTAGGCGAGGTTGTTGTACATGGCGCCGGCCACTGCATGCCCCCCGGTGGCCAGCAGCAAGGTGTAGCCATCGGGGCGGGCTTTGGAGACGGTGGTGGCGGCAATGGTGCCACCTGCGCCGGCTTGGGCCTCCACCACGATGGATTGGCCCAGGCCCTTGCTCATTTCCTGGCCGACGACCCGGGCGATGTTGTCCGCGTTGCCGCCGGGCGCAAAGCCCTGCATGATCTTGATGGGGCGATCTGGATAGGTTTGCGCCACGGCCATGAGTGGCCAAGCCATCGATGTGGCAGCCAAAGTCACGAGTAGTTGTCGACGAATCATTTTTGTCTCCTGGTTATGAAAGTTTCATTGGCAAATGCACGGTTCAAGGCGCGGGTCATGGGTGCATGACCAGCTTTCCACTGACAAGTCCCTGGTCCAGCAAAGCGTGGGTTTTCTGAACCTCTTCGAGTTTGAATAACTGCGGGGGCGAAAAAGTGACGCGCTGCTTGGCCAGCAGCTCGATGGCGGCATCCATCAGCCCGCGTCGTGTGGTCTTGTCCGCATCGAAGGTGTGCATGGAAAAGCACCGGATGGACAAGCTTTTTTCGAGCAATTGGCGCATCACCCCAAAGGTGTCTTCGGTCGGCATGCCTTGAACAATGTTGTATGAAATCAGGGTGCCGAAAGGCGCCAGGTTTCGCAGGCCGTCGATCAGACTTTGACCCCCCAGATGGTCAAAAACAAGGTTGACACCTCTGCCTTGGGTGATCTGCGCCAGGCGATCCTTGAGGGATTCGTGATCGGTGCAAATGACATGGTCAAAACCCTGAGCGAGTGCGTATCGGCCTTTGTCATGGCTTCTGCTGGAGCCGACAGTGACGAAGCCCTGGAGTTTGGCAACCTGGCACAGCATGCCCGCGACCCCACCTGATGCGCCGGTGATCAACACATGGGGTTGCTGCCCAGGCATGGGTCCGGTGATCTGCATCAGGGCCAGAGCCAGTTGCAAGTTGGGCAGGCTGACCGCATCGTCAAAAGAGACGGTGTCCGGCAATTTGTAGGGTGCATCTTCGGGCACAACAATCGCTTCTGCATAGCAGCCGCCCCTTTGCGGCAACTCGCGAGCGCTGACCAAAACGCGGTCACCCAGTTGCCACTGCGTCACGCCTTCGCCCAGAGCATCCACCAAGCCCGCCATCTCGGCCCCGGGAATGGCAGGCAGCGGCGGCATCCATTTGTAGGTGCCCTTGCGGATCAGCACATCAGGCCGTCCCACCCCGATGCTGCAGGCCTTGACCCGAACCTGTCCACGGCCCACCACCGGTTGCGGCAGTTCAACGGCCAGCAGTTGTTCCGGTCCGCCAGGCACGTGGACTTGTATGGCCTTCATGCTCAGGCCTGGGCTGCAATAGGATTGACCAGTGTGCCGATGCCTTCAATTTCGACCTCGCACACATCACCTGGCTTCATGAACCACTGGGGCTTGCGGCTCCAACCCACACCAGCCGGCGTGCCCGTGGCGATCACGTCGCCAGGGACGAGGGTGAAGATGGTGGAGGCGTAGCTGATGAGTTTGGCAATCGGGAAGATCATGTGCCCCGTGTGGCTGGACTGCACCACTTCGCCATTCAGGCGGGTGACCAGCTTCAGTTCCTGATTGGGAGCGATCTCGTCGGCAGTCACCATCCAGGGGCCAAAGCCGCCCGTGGACTCGAAGTTCTTGCCCGAAGCGATTTGTTTGGCATGGAATTGCCACTCGCGGATGCTGCCATCGTTGTAGCAGGAGTAACCCGCCACATGGTCAAAAGCATTCGCTTCCGAAATGTTGCGCCCCTCTTTGCCGATGATCACGGCCAACTCGCCTTCCCAGTCCAGCGAGCCCGAGACCTTGGGGCAAATGATGGGCTGGCCATGCGCCACTTGCGAGCGCCAGACGCGCAGAAAAATGGGGGGCTCTTCGGACAATTCGCGGTGCATGCCTGCCGCCAGAACCTCCTGATGGTGGTCCATGTAGTTGCGGACTGCACAGACAATTTTTTCTGGCTTGGGGATGACGGGCAGGAAGGTGATGTCAGCCATGCGAATGGCCGAATTTTGTTGGGCCACATCGTGCTGTGCTTTGAGGTATGCGCCCGAGGCAATGTAATCGGTCAGGGTGGCAAATTGCGGCATAGCCTTGCCCAGGTCGACCACCGTGTCCGGCCCTGTGACGGCGCCCCATGTTTCGCGCCCTTGGTGGATGAATGAAAGCAGTTTCATGTGAATTCCTTGATGAAATGAAGATCAGATTTTTTGTGCGAACCGGGCTTGCCACTGGTCAATCGGCATGAAGCTGGGGTCACGGCGACAGATGGCTTCGGTCTCGCGCAGGATGGTGTCGTCATCCAGGCTCAAGTCCAGTGGGTCGCCATGTGGCTGGGAAATGTAGAAGGGCATGTCGATGTAGGTCTCGACCGTGTTGCCTTCCGGGTCCGCAAAATAAACAGACAGGGCGTTGCCGTGGTTCATGGGCATCACTTTGCTGGCCCCCAAGGCGATGGCTTTTTCACGCAGGTCGCGCAGCGACTGAATCGAGGGCACGGCAAAGGACAGTTGCATCACTGTGCTGAAGGTGGCTTCGGCAGGACGTCCGCCAGCGATCACCAGCTGATGGTGCTGGTTGGGGCTCGAGCTCAGGAAAACCAGGGGTGCCTTGAATGTTTTGCCCACACCCCGGTCGGTCACCACCAGACCGAAGACCGAGGTGTAGAAGTTCACCATTTTGTCGACATCGAACACATAGATGCCGAAATGCGAGGGTGTGGGGTGCGAGACTTTCAGCATGTGTGCGCTTTGTTCAAAGGTTGAAAGAAGTCAGTTGCGGTTTTTCTGTTGCGCCGCAAAGGCGGCCAGTACGTTGGTTTGCGTGCTGGCAATGTGTTCGCTGAGCAGCTGTGTGGCGGTGGCTGCATCGCGTCGCACCACCGCCTTCATCAGGGCGCGGTGTTCGGCGTCTTTCTTTTTGAGCACCGTGCGGTTGCGGGCTGCAAAGTGGCGATAACGCTCGGCCTGGTCGAACAGGCTCATGCTCCAGGTCAGCTGCCGCTCTGAAGGGCAGGCTGCAATCAGTGACAGGTGAAAGTCCCGGTGGCGTTGGCTCCATTCGGCATCGAGCACCACCGGTCCTTGCGGTAGACGGGATTCGATTTTTTCCAGGCGGTGAAAGCTCGCCACAATCTGCGCTTCCCAGGCGTCGTCGCCGCAACGGATGGATTCGTGCAGCGCGGCCACGTCGAGAAGCAGGCGCATTTTGGTGATGTCTGCCAGATCGTCCGGGGAAATGGGGGCAACCCGGAAACCCCGGCGCTCATCGGCCTTGACCAGCCCTTCCTGCACCAGGCGGTTCAGGGCTTCACGCAGGGGGCTGCTTGAAAAACCGTATTGATTTTGCAGTGCATCGACCTTGAGCTTGCTCTCGGGCACATGGCGGCCAGACAAAACATCGATCCGCAAGGCCTGGAAGGCTTGTTCCGACACGGTGGTGTTGGTGGTAATTTCATGCATGATTTTTAAATTGTGCATAAAAATCAGCAAGGCCGAACCCTCGCAAACCCTAGTCCCGGGTGAGAAAGTCTGCGTGGTGGCGTGAGCCCGGCTGCTGTTGTGGGCTGCAGGCGGCGAAGTGCTTACTTGCCGATGCAGAAACTTGAAAAAATCACACCCAGCAAATCGTCGGCGCTGAATTCGCCGGTGATTTCGTTGAGCGCGTTCTGGCCCAGGCGCAATTCCTCGGCCAGCAGGTCCAGGTTTTGCGCCTGCGCAGCCAGGTGCGCATCGGCCACTTCCAGGTGGTCGCGCACGCGGTGCAGGGCCTGCACATGGCGTTCACGGGCAATAAACAGGCCTTCGCTGGCTTGCTGCCAACCGGCTTTTTGCAGCATCAGCTGGCGCAGGGCTTGCAGGCCTTCGCCGGTGCGGGCCGACAGCGTCAAGCCCAAGCGCTCGCCGGTAGCGCTCGCGGCGTCGGCCTTGTTCCACACATCGATCACCGACACGCTGGCCGGCAAGCGGCTGTGCAGGGTCGTGGCGATGTCCGCATCTGCCTGGTCGTAATCTGCTTGCCCCGCCCGGGTCAGATCGTGCAGGAACAGCACCGCATCGGCGTTGTCGATCTGGCCCCAGGCACGGGCAATGCCGATTTGCTCGACCTCGTCCACACCCTCGCCTTGGCGCAGCCCTGCGGTGTCGATCACGTGCAGCGGAACGCCCTCAATCTGAATGGTTTGCTGCACCACATCGCGTGTGGTGCCCGCAATGGGCGTGACGATGGCCAGCTCGGCCCCGGCCAGCGCATTGAGCAGCGAACTCTTGCCCGCATTGGGCTGGCCCGCGATCACCACCTTGATGCCCTCGCGCAGCAAAGCGCCTTGTCGGGCTTTGCCCAGCACGGTGTCCAGCGCGGTTTGCAGGCGCGAGAGTTGACCTTGTGCGTCGGCCTTTTGCAGAAAGTCGATGTCCTCTTCCGGGAAATCCAGTGTCGCCTCGACCAGCATGCGCAGGTGAATCAGGGCATCGCGCAGCACATGGATTTCTTTGGAAAAATCCCCCGCCAATGACCGGCTGGCGCTGCGCGCGGCGGCTTCGGTGCTGGCGTCAATCAGGTCGGCAATCGCTTCGGCCTGTGCCAGGTCGATTTTGTCGTTGAGGAAAGCGCGTTCGGAGAATTCACCTGGCTGCGCCACGCGCAAGCCCGCCAGACGCGGCAGGCCCGAGGCTGGGTCCACTTCGGCCGCCGCCTGAAGGCAGCGCGCGACCAGCAACTGCAGCACCACAGGACCGCCGTGTGCCTGCAGCTCCAGCACGTCTTCACCGGTGAACGAATGCGGTGCCACAAAGTGCAACGCCAGGCCGTGGTCAATCGGGCTGCCGTCGGCATCGACAAAAGGCAGGTAGGTGGCCTCACGCGGTTTGAGTTGCCGTCCGCACAGTGCCTGGATGAGTGATGACAAATTGCGACCCGACACGCGAACGATGCCCACTGCCCCGCGACCGGGTGCGGTGGCAATCGCCACGATGGGTTGCTGGTGTCTGGCGAGCATGTCTGCGACGGGTGAAGTGAAGCAAAAAAAGGCCGCTTGCGCGGCCCTTGGGGTGGACGGGTTTACTTGAACTTGGGCAGATTGAACTGCGGTGGCACGCCCATGCGGGTGTTGATCATCCACTGCTGTGCAATCGACAGAATGTTGTTTGTGATCCAG
>CANHUM010000060.1 GCA_947463845.1 Comamonadaceae bacterium | reverse complement strand
TGCCGGTGGGGGTGGGTCAGCCCACGCTGCGCATCGACGGCCTCACCGTGGGTGGTACGGCCTGAACAGTCTGCCCGGGTTTGCCCTTGGGCTGGCCCGTCAGGAAGCGTCATCAACCTGTGATACATTGAACACCATGTCCTTGCGCACCGCTTTTTACTTTTTTTATTTTTGGTTCTCAGTCCCCGGCGGACGAGAGGCGAGCGCATAAGCACCCGAACATCTCGATACACACCGCCGGAGCCCCAAAGCCCGGCGGTTTTTTTTCACCTGTTTTTTTCAATTGAGGAGTCCACGATGAACGCCAAAACCGCAGCCCCCGAGAGCTGGTATCCGAACGCCGCTGATCGCACTGGTCAGACCGACGACGAACGCATCAAGGACATCACCGTGCTCCCGCCCCCAGAACATTTGATCCGCTTTTTCCCGATTGCCGGCACGGCGACGGAAGCTCTGATCGCCAAGACCCGTCAAGCCATTCAGAAGATTGTGCACGGTCAGGACGACCGCCTGCTGGTCATCATCGGTCCCTGTTCGATCCACGACCCAGCAGCGGCTTTGGATTACGCCCGCCGTTTGAAGCCTTTGCGCGAGAAGTACGCCGACACTCTGGAGATCGTGATGCGGGTCTATTTCGAAAAGCCCCGCACGACCGTGGGCTGGAAGGGCCTGATCAATGACCCCTACCTCGACGAGAGCTACCGCATTGACGAAGGTCTGCGCATAGCACGTCAGCTGCTGATCGAGATCAACCGCCAGGGCCTGCCTGCCGGCAGCGAGTTTCTGGACGTGATCTCGCCCCAATACATCGGCGACCTGATCAGCTGGGGCGCCATCGGGGCGCGCACCACCGAAAGCCAGGTGCACCGCGAGCTGGCTTCTGGCTTGTCGGCGCCCATCGGTTTCAAGAATGGCACCGACGGCAACATCAAGATCGCGACCGACGCGATTCAAGCGGCGGCCCGTGGCCACCACTTTTTGTCGGTGCACAAGAACGGCCAAGTCGCCATCGTGCAGACCCAGGGCAACCAGGACTGCCATGTGATTTTGCGCGGTGGCAAAGCGCCCAACTACGACGCCCAAAGCGTGGCCGCTGCCTGCAAGGAACTCGAAGCCGCCAAGCTGCCCGCCAGCTTGATGGTCGACTGCAGTCACGCCAACAGCAGCAAAAAGCATGAGCGCCAGATCGACGTGGCCAAGGACATCGCCGCGCAAATCAGCGGGGGTTCGCGCCAGGTGTTCGGCGTCATGGTGGAAAGCCATCTCAAAGATGGTGCCCAGAAGTTCACGCCCGGCCAGCACGATGTGGCGAGTTTGACCTATGGCCAAAGCATCACCGATGCCTGCATTGGCTGGGACGACAGCGAAGGCGTGTTGCAGGTGCTCTCAGACGCTGTGAAGGCGCGTCGGGCGGGCTGATTTCAGGCGCCGCATTAGGAAAGCCTTGTGGGAGGCCGCCCCTGCGGCCGAATGCGGACATCGCCTGAACGCATGGATTCGCGCTGGGGGGCTCGCTGCCACACCAAGACAGGGTGTCAGTTCCTCGCCAACGCTTCCAGCAGTTTGGCGTGAATCCCGCCAAATCCGCCGTTGCTCATGCACAGCAGGTGGTCACCGGCTTGCACTTGCGCCAGCACCTGCGCCATCACTTCGTCTATGTTGGCGCCCACTTGCGCTCTAGCCCCCATAGGTTCAAGCGCGGCTTTGGCGTCCCAACCCAAACCGCCCGAGTGACAAAACGCCAGATCGGCTTCTTCCAGGCTCCAGGGCAGCTGTGCTTTCATGGTGCCGAGTTTCATGGTGTTGCTGCGGGGCTCAAAAACAGCCAGGATGCGGGCTTGGCCCACCTGACGGCGCAGGCCGTTGACGGTGGTGCGGATGGCAGTGGGGTGATGAGCAAAGTCGTCGTAAATGGTGACGCCGTTCACCGTGCCGCGCACTTCCATGCGGCGCTTGACGTTTTCAAAGCTGGCCAGGGCCTGCGCTGCCACAGCGGGGCTCACGCCCACGTGCTCGGCGGCCGCGATGGCCGCCAGTGCATTGAGCTGGTTGTGCACGCCGCCAATGGCCCAGTGCACGTCGGCCACGGACTGGCCAGCCTGCAAGACCTGAAACTGCGAGGGTTCGCCTTGAGCCACAAAGTCGCTCACGGCGGATCCAAATGTGCGCACTTCGCTCCAGCAGCCTTGCGTCAGCACGCGGGTCAGGCTTTCCTCCAGTCCGTTGACCACCACGCGGCCCGAGCCCGGCACGGTACGGACCAGGTGGTGGAATTGACGCTCGATGGCGGCCAGGTCATCAAAGATATCGGCGTGGTCGAATTCCAGGTTGTTCAGGATCGCGGTGCGCGGACGGTAGTGCACAAACTTGCTGCGCTTGTCGAAAAAGGCGGTGTCGTACTCGTCGGCTTCGATCACGAAATACGGGCTGCTCCCCAGCCGTGCCGACACGCCAAAGTTGAGCGGCACGCCACCCACCAAAAATCCCGGTTGCAATCCGGCCTGTTCAAGCACCCAGGCCAGCATTGAGGTGGTGGTGGTTTTGCCGTGCGTACCAGCGACGGCCAGCACATGGCGGCCTTGCAAGACATGCTCTGACAGCCACTGCGGACCGCTGGTGTAAGGCGCGCCGTCCTCCAAAATTGCTTCCATCAACGGGAATTTGGGGCTGCCATCGGCCAGTCGGGCTCGGCTGACCACGTTACCCACCACGTACATATCGGGTTGGAGGGCCATCTGGTTGGCGTCAAAACCCTCGATCAAATCGATCCCCAAAGCCCGCAGTTGGTCGCTCATGGGCGGGTAAACGCCCGCGTCACAGCCGGTGACCCGATGACCTGCCTCGCGGG
The DNA here is from genome assembly GCA_947463845.1 of Comamonadaceae bacterium. Classification (GTDB taxonomy): domain Bacteria; phylum Pseudomonadota; class Gammaproteobacteria; order Burkholderiales; family Burkholderiaceae_C; genus Limnohabitans_A. The sequence goes on along the minus strand of CANHUM010000060.1, from coordinate 5,654 downwards.
CCAACGCGGCCAAGCCCCCCATGAAGGTGCCACAAATGCCCAGAATATGTATATGCATGTCCGGATTTTAGGGGGCTGCCGTGCCCGTCTCGGGCTTGGGCGGGTCGGAGCCAGTCACAATCTGTAGTCATGAGCGACCTTGCCCTTGAAATTGCCGCCACCGCTGCCCGTTTGGTGGTCGAAGAAGGCCTGGCTTTTGGCCCGGCCAAACAGCGCGCCCTGAAAGAGCTGGGCCTGCCTGCCCGTACCGCTTTGCCCACCAATGATGTGGTCGAGGCCGAGGTGCGCGACTACATCGCCTTGTTTTGTGCCGACACACAACCGGCTGAGTTGCTGGCCCTGCGGGCGTTGGCGCGGGTCTGGATGCAGCGCCTGGCTGAGTTTCGCCCGCACTTGGGCGGTGCGGTCTGGCAAGGCTGGGCCACCCGCCTGTGCGATGTGGATCTGGCCTTGTTTTGTGACGACCCCAAATCGGCCGAAATTACCTTGATCAACCAGAACCAGCGCTACGAGACGCAAACCTTGCGTGGCCTGCACGGTGACGGTGTGGAGGTGCTGAGCCTGCACAGTTTTTGTGAAGCTTTGAACGAAGATGTGGGCGTGCACCTGCGCATTTATGACCTGGACGATTTGCGCGGGGCCTTGTTGCCCGATGCGCAAGGCCGTTCCCCTCGGGGGGATTTGGCTGCTTTGGAGCGCTTGCTGGCGGCATGAAAGACAATTCGACCATGCATCAACCCAGTCCTAACACCTCCAGACGCCATCTGATTTGGGGAGCCGGAGCGGCCGCCGCAGTGGCGGGCGTCGGGCTGGCCATGTGGCGTTATCAGCCTCAATCCGTGGCCGAAGTCGCCAACCATCCGTTTTGGGGTCAACAATTTGAGACCCCGGCAGGCCAGGCTTTGGGCATGGCTCAGTTCAAGGGCAAACCGTTGCTGCTCAACTTCTGGGCGACTTGGTGCCCACCTTGTGTTGAAGAATTGCCCATGATCAACGCCTTCTGGCGCGAACACAACCCGAACGGTCATCAAGTGGTCGCATTGGCCATCGATCAGCCCAGTGCGGTGCGTCGCTTCCTAGAACGGCAACCTCTTGCATTTCCAGTAGGTTTGGCGGGTTTGGAGGGCACGAATCTGGCCAAGTCGCTCGGTAACGCCGTGGGTGGCTTGCCATTTACGGTATTTTTCAAGGCAGATGGCAGCATTTGGCGACAGAAGATGGGTCAACTCGCTGCGGAAGACTTGGTTCAGTGGCGTGATGCAGCGGCTTGATGGCGCTTTGGGCTTGTCCGCCGACCGTTCAATTCGGAAAATCCACGGTTGGCCCATGCCTCAGGCTTTCGATTGCAACAAGAAAAGCGCGAATCGAGGGTTTTTACTGAAATTTAGTGTAAATTCGATCCATTACATGAGCAAAGAGCAATGGAGGATCTATGGATTTGCGCAAACTCAAAACACTGATTGACCTGGTGTCCGACTCCAACGTGTCGGAGCTGGAAATCACCGAAGCCGAAGGCAAAGTCCGCATTGTCAAAAGCATGGGCCAGGCGCAGCCGGTGGTGATGCAGCAGGCGGCCCCTGTGACGGTTGCGGCCCCTGTGGTCGCCGCTCCTCTTGTTGCGCCCGAACCGGCGGCGCCTGTGGTGGCCTCTGCGCCCGCAGGACATGCCGTCAAGTCCCCCATGGTCGGTACCTTTTACCGATCTTCCAGTCCCGGCTCGGCCCCATTCGTGCAGATCGGTTCGGTGGTCAAGGAGGGTGACACGCTGTGCATCATTGAGGCCATGAAGATTCTCAACGAGATCGAATCCGACAAGTCAGGCACAGTCACGCAAATCTTGTGTGAAAACGGTCAAGCGGTCGAATACGGCCAGCCTCTTTTCATCGTCGAATAAAAGCACGGGGATTTCATGTTCAAGAAAATCCTGGTCGCCAACCGAGGCGAGATCGCTTTGCGGATCCAACGTGCTTGTCGCGAGTTGGGCGTCAAGGCGGTGATGGTTTATTCGGAGGCAGACAAAGAAGCCAAATACGTGAAGTTGGCTGAAGAGGCGGTCTGCATTGGACCTGCGGCTTCGCCTCTGAGCTACCTCAACATGCCGGCCATTATTTCGGCGGCCGAAGTGACCGATGCCGAGGCCATTCATCCAGGTTATGGATTTCTGAGCGAAAACGCTGATTTTGCCGAGCGTGTCGAGAAAAGTGGTTTTCAGTTCATTGGGCCGACCCCCGAATCCATCCGCATCATGGGCGATAAGGTGTCAGCCAAACAAGCCATGATTCGCGCCGGCGTGCCCTGTGTGCCAGGCTCTGAAGGGGAGTTGCCAGACGATCCCGTGCAAGTGCGGCGCATCGCCAAGTCGGTGGGTTATCCCGTCATCATCAAAGCCGCTGGCGGTGGTGGTGGTCGAGGCATGCGGGTGGTGCACACCGAAGCGGCGCTGATCAATGCGGTGCAAATGACCAAAGCAGAGGCCGGCGCAGCATTCGGCAATCCTGCGGTTTACATGGAAAAGTTTCTGCAGAATCCGCGTCACATTGAAATCCAGATCATCTCGGACAAACACCGCAATGCGGTGTATTTGGGTGAGCGCGATTGTTCCATGCAGCGCCGTCATCAAAAGGTGATCGAAGAGGCCCCGGCACCCGGTATTCCGCGCAAGTTGATTGACAAGATTGGTGAGCGATGCGTGGCTGCCTGCAAGAAGATCAATTACCGTGGTGCGGGTACCTTCGAGTTTCTGTACGAAAACGGCGAGTTCTATTTCATCGAGATGAACACCCGCGTACAGGTCGAGCATCCAGTGACCGAGTGGGTGACAGGCGTGGACATTGTCAAAACGCAGATCATGGTGGCTGCGGGTGAAAAGTTGCCTTTTACCCAACGGCAGATCGAGATCCGTGGACACGCCATCGAATGCCGCATCAATGCCGAGGATCCGTTCAAGTTCACGCCATCCCCGGGCCGGATCACATCCTGGCACATGCCCGGTGGCCCCGGTGTTCGTGTCGACTCGCATGTGTACAACAACTATTTTGTGCCACCCAACTACGACTCCATGATTGGCAAGTTGATTGTGCACGGTGACACCCGTGAGCAAGCCTTGGCTCGCATGCAAACGGCTTTGAACGAGACCGTGATCGAGGGTATCCAGACCAATATTCCTTTGCATCGCGAGTTGATGGTGGATGCCAAGTTCATGCAGGGTGCCACCAACATCCATTATTTGGAACACTGGTTGAGCCAGCATAAACGCTGACACTTTATGTTTGAACTGAGCCTGTTGTGTCCCGAAGACCGGGTGGATGTGTTGAGCGATGCACTGGATGCACTCGATGCCTTGAGCGTGTCCGTGGAAGATGCCGATGCACAAACACCGGTCGAACAGGCCTTGTTTGGTGAGCCTGGCATGCCGCCGCCCAAGGACGGTTGGCAGCGCTCTCGCATGGTGGCCTTGTTTGCACAAGAAGCACTGGCCAAGGAAGCAGCTGTATTGCTGGGTGCGCAGGACTTTTTTGATGGATGTCAGTTATTGGGCATCCAAGCACTGGCAGACCAGGATTGGGTGCGCTTGACCCAGTCGCAGTTTGCGCCCGTCGAAGTCACATCGGACTTCTGGATTGTGCCGACATGGCATGAGCCACCCGCTCAAGCCCGTCAGATCATCCGTCTGGATCCGGGTCTGGCTTTTGGTACGGGAACTCACCCGACGACGCGCATGTGTTTGCGCTGGATTGCCAGGCAGGGTATGCAGGACCAACGTGTTCTGGATTACGGCTGTGGGTCTGGTATCTTGGCCATCGGCGCCGCCAAATATGGCGCGGCCGAGATCGACGCTGTTGACATCGACGAAGCGGCCGTGACGGCCACCGAGTTGAACGCGGTGGCCAACCATGTGGTCTTGCGAGCAGGCCTTCCTGATCAGGCGAAAGGCCAGTACCAGACTGTCTTGGCCAATATCCTAGCAACACCGCTGAGGGTGTTGGCGCCCTTGTTGTGCGCTCACGTGGCTTCAGGTGGATCGCTCGTTTTGGCCGGTATCCTTGAGCGCCAGGCCGATGAATTGAAAGCCGCCTACGCGCCCTGGATCCGACTTGAAGTGAGTGATACCTTGGATGGCTGGATCCTGATGACAGGTGTGTCTTCCCATGCATGACGATGGCAAGGGCCTGACTACAATCCTGCCATGAGCCGAATCATCCGTTGTCCTTCTTGTGCAGCTGTCTACGAGGTAGAGGTCTCGCAGATCCAAGTTGCCCAGGGGTGGTTCCGTTGTGGCAAATGCCATGAAGCATTCAACGCCACTGGCCTGGATTTGCCTTCGCCCACAGTCCTTTTGCCGAATGTTTCGGCCAGCCTGACCCTGCCTGTTGCTGCAGAGCCTTCTGCCCAAGCCAATTCCCGGCTCGAGTTGGATGATTTGCTGCTGCGGGAAGATGTTTCTGGCCGTTCAGCGGCTCCGACTCAAGAGATCAGTGCTGACTTGATGGCGTTTTCGGAGGCCTTGTCGACATTCAAACCGGCACCCCCAAACCCTGAACCGGCAGCTGCTGCCCATCGGGATAAGGGGGCTGCTGCGTCGCGTGTTTTTCTTCACACCTCGGCGGTGGTGTTGGGGCTTTTGCTGATGGGGCAACTCTTCTTTGTTCAGCGTCATGCGATGGCTGCCTTTTGGCCCAGCAGCTTGCATGTTCTGGAGAGTTTGTGCCGACCGTTTCAATGTCAGGTTGAGCCTTGGAGGAATCCGAAAGCCCTTGTCATGGAAGAAGCCAGTTTTGCCCAGAGCGGTGATCAGTTCCTGTTGACGTGGTCGCTTCGGAATGTCAGCGCCATGACTGTGGCCACCACATCTTTGGAACTCTCACTTCTGGACGAGTTCAACAATCCTGTGGTTCGCCGTGTCCTTCTGTCTGAGGAAACGCAAGCTCCCGTGGTTCTGTCACCGGGTCAAGTCTGGAAGGGGTCATGGTCTGTCCATGTGGACCCGTCGCTTGTGTTCAGCCAATACCGCTTGATGACCTTCTATCCTTGATGTCTTGGTTTTTGCCATGTGAGGCCAAGGCGCATTAAAAAAGCCCGCCACTGTTGCCAGTGACGGGCCTTGCGGCTAACGCCAGACGGTTGAATCAGGGCTTGGCGTCCGAAGGAAACGGCCAGGCAGCTTGAGGATTCAGAGTCGTTTGCGCCGCAGGGGCAGCGGGTGCTTTGGATGCCTTCTTTGCTGCTGGTTTTTTAGCGGCTTTTTTCACGACCGCTTTTTTGGCAGCGGGCTTTTTGGCCGCTGTCTTTTTAGCTGCTGCTTTTTTGGCAGGCGCTGCTTTTTTCGCCGCTGGCTTTTTAGCTGCTGGCTTCTTGGCTGCGGCTACTTTTTTAGCTGCTGGCTTTTTGGCTGCTGGCTTCTTGGCTGCGGCTACTTTTTTAGCTGCTGGCTTTTTAGCTGCTGGCTTCTTGGCTGCTGGCTTTTTGGCTGCAACTGCTTTTTTAGCAGGAGCGGCTTTCTTGGCTGGAGCAGCTTTTTTAGCGGCTGGTTTCTTGGCTGCGGCTACTTTTTTAGCTGCAGGTTTCTTGGCCGCGACGGCCTTCTTTGCGGGAGCAGCTTTTTTTGCCGCTACTTTTTTTGCAGTTGCCATGATTTTCTCCTTGATCAAGTTGAG
>CANHUM010000059.1 GCA_947463845.1 Comamonadaceae bacterium | reverse complement strand
GGCGGCTGTGATTGCTGCAGGCATCATTCCGGCGGGTCTGGAAATGATGGACGGCCCCATGACCATTGCGGTGGAGGATTTTGTGCATGCCGGCTACGACCTGAATGCGGCGGCGATTTTGCTGTGCGAGAGCGACGGTACACCCGAAGAGGTGGAAGAAGAAATTGGCCGCATGAGTGCGGTGTTGCGCGATGGCGGTGCCACGGCCATTTCGGTCAGCCGCGATGAAGCCCAGCGCTTGAGGTTCTGGAGCGGTCGCAAAAATGCTTTCCCGGCATCGGGCCGCATCAGCCCCGACTACATGTGCATGGACTCGACCATTCCGCGCAAACGCTTGGCCGACATCCTGCAAGCCATCAGTGAGATGGAAACCAAATACGCGCTGCGCTGCCTGAACGTGTTCCACGCGGGCGACGGCAACCTGCACCCCTTGATTTTGTTCGATGCGAATGACGCCGACCAGCTGCGTCGCTGCGAGTTGTTTGGTGCCGACATTCTGGAAACCAGCGTGGCCATGGGCGGTACCGTCACGGGCGAACACGGTGTGGGCATCGAGAAAGTCAACAGCATGTGCGTGCAGTTCAGCCCTGAAGAAAACGCGCAGATGTTTGCCGTCAAGCGTGCCTTTGACCCCCAAGGCCTGCTCAACCCGGGCAAGGTGATTCCCACCCTCAACCGCTGCGCCGAATACGGCAAGATGCTCGTGCGTGCCGGGGCCATCAAGCACCCGGAACTCGAGCGCTTCTGATCCAGCGCATTCAAATGAAGCCTGAGCGTTGCCCGGGCTTTTTTTGGCTTATTTGGTTGCGTGCGCAACCAAATCGCTTTAAGATCGCCCCATGCCCACCCCCCTCGACCGCACGTTGACCTACCGTCTGCACCAACTGCACAAACTGACCGATTCGGACAGTCAGCTGGCCTATCCCGAGTGCACCGGCTTGTCGATGAGCAACGGGCGGTGCCTGTCGACCATTGGCAGCTTTGAGCCCTTGTCGGTCAAAGAGTTGGCCGAAAAAGCCAACCTTGACAAAGGTCAGGCCAGCCGGGCCGCACAGGCCTTGGTGGACCAGGGCTTGGTGTGTAAAGCCGATCACCCCGGCGATGGCCGTGGCGTGGTGCTGACCTTGACGGCCAGTGGACGCAAAGTCTTCAAAACCGCCATGGCCATGATTGCCCAGCGCAACGAAGAGATCTTTGGCTGCTTGACCGAACGGGAACAGGCCAGCTTGAGCGCCATGTTGGACCGGCTCATCGCCCACGCCCGTCCACGCTGAAATTCACGCCCCAAACGCCATGCACACCCCCAGCACCGCAGCACGTCCTTCGATTTACTACCACTACCAGGTCTTCAAGCCTTGGTTGGCCTCTGCGCACCCTGAGCAGGACAGGAAGAAAGTGGTGATTGTCGGCGCCGGTCCGGCCGGCATGGTCACGGCCCTTGAACTGGCCCGACATGGCGTGCCCAGCGTGGTGTTGGCGGCGGAGTTGCAGTTTTCGCAAGGCAGCCGGGCCATCTGTTTCACCCGTCGCTCGATGGAGATCCTGCAGCAAGTCGGCGTGGCCGACCGCATGACTGCGGTCGGGCTGCCCTGGCGCTTTGGCAATTCGTTCTACCGGGGTCAGCGTGTGTTCCGCATGGAAGCGCCGCACGATGCAGATGACCGCTTTTTCCCGATCATCAACGTGCAGCAACAGTTCATGGAGGAGTTCCTGCACGACGCTTGCCAGGCCAACCCCTTGATTGACTTTCGCTGGGGCAACAAGGTCACCCAAGTGGTGCAGAAGGCAGGTCATGCCGTGCTCGAGGTGGACACGCCTGAAGGCCCCTACACCCTGGAGAGCGATTGGGTGGTGGCCGCCGATGGCGGGCGTTCAGGCATTCGCAGTGCGATGAACCTGCAGATGGAAGGCGCATCCTACGAGGGGTTTTTCGTGATCGCCGACATCCGAATTGACCTGCCGTACCCCACCGAGCGACTGGCTTTTTTCGACCCCGAATGGAACCCCGGCAACACCATCTTGATGCACCGCGAGCCGCATGGCATTTGGCGCGTGGACTACCAGCTGCCCCCGGGTGAAACACCTGAAGAGGCATTGCGCCCCGAGTCGCTCAAGACCCGCATTGACGCGCAGCTGGCCATGATCGGACACGCGGGTGTGCCATGGGAGATGGACTGGTCTTCGGTTTATTCAGCCCGCACGCTCACCCTGCCCGAATTCGTGCACGGCAGCGTCATCTTCACGGGCGACGCCGCGCACCTCTTGCCGATTTTTGGCGTGCGCGGTGCCAACACCGCCTTTCAGGATGCGCAGTCGCTGGGCTGGCATTTGGCCTTTGTGGTCAAGGGTTTGGCGGACCAGAAACTGCTGACCAACCACAGCGCCGAACGTGTGGGCGCGGCCCGCGAAATCATTGCCGAGTCGGGTAAAAGCACGCGCTTCATGGCGCCACCCAGCCGGGGTTTTCGGCTCTTGCGCGATGCGGTGCTGTCCCTGTCGCTGACCCAGGCGTTTGTGCGACCCCTGTACCACTGGCGTACTTCTCGTCCGCACGAATACAGCCACTCCATGCTCAACAGCACGGACGACGATAACGGTCTGTTCAAGGCCGGTCCGGCCCATGGCGCGCCGCCACAGAATGTGCGCTTGGGCCCGGGCGCTGGTGACGGCGACTACCTGCTCGACCATCTCGGTGGCGGTTTTGATCTGCTGTACTTCACTGATGCGCCAGCGTTGCCCGAGTCGCTGCAAGCGGTGATTCAAAATGTGCGTGCGCAGGGCGTGCCGCTGAAGGTGATCGCCGTGGGCGCCACCCAGCCGGTTGCCGGAGCCGACCAAACCCTGTCCGATGCCGATGGTCACTTGCGCGAGCGTTATGGCGTACCCTTTGACCATGGATCTAATGCCCAAGCACAGGGTGCCGCTTATTTGCTGCGCCCGGACCAGCACATTTGCGCCCGTTGGCTCACGCTGGATGCCACACGGTTGCAGGCCGCCTTGGCCCAAGCTTTGCCTCAATGAAGAAACTCCCATGACCGATAAAGCCCTGACCATGGACGGCCTTGAAACCGTGTACGACGCCCTGGCCACAGCCCTGGACCAGGCTGGCCCCGACAAGGCCGAGTTGTTTTTGGTCAAACTGGCTTTGCTCAATGCCCAGGCCTTGGCCGATGAACAGCTGTTTCGGCAGCAGGTGCAAGCGGCATTGCTCGACCTCTGAACAAAGGACAGACCATGGACTTTGAACCCTTGATTGAACTGACCCGCAATGGCGTGCAGGAGTGCGTGCACATGGGTGCGGTGGCCGTGACCGACACCGAAGGCCGCGTGCTGGCCCAGGCAGGCAACCCGCATTGGTTGTGCTTCACGCGCTCCACCCTCAAGGCCATGCAGGCCTTGCCCTTGGTGCAGTCGGGCGGGGTGGCCCATTTTGGCTTCACCCTCCCGGAGCTGGCGCTGATGTGCGCCAGCCACAACGGAGAAGACATGCATGTCGAGCAGGTCAGCTCTATCCTGCGCAAAAGCGGCAGCAAAACGCGTCAAATGCGCTGTGGCTGCCATGTGCCCTACCGCTTCACATTTTTTGATCGTCCCGTGCCCGAAGGCTTGGTCTACGACGAGCGGCACCACAACTGCAGTGGCAAGCACAGCGGGTTTTTGGCCTACTGTGTGCAGCATGGCTGGCCCACCGACACCTACACCGAGGTGGACCATCCCCTGCAGCGACACATTCGTCAGGCGGTTGCCCATCTGGCAGGCCTGGGCGAGCAAGAGCTGGCCTTGGGCATCGACGGTTGTTCGGCCCCCAATTACGCCATGCCCTTGTCGCGCTTGGCCCGCAGCTATGCCCGGCTCGCGCAACCCGAGTCGGACGGTCTGTATGGCCAGAGCCTGCAGCAGTTGGGCGAGGCCATGCGTACACACCCTGAACTGGTGTCGGGCACCGACCGCAATGACGCCGATTTCATGCGGGCGGGCCGGGGCGATTGGGTGACCAAGGTGGGCGCGGACGGCGTACAGGTGGTGGCCAGCCGCGCGCGTGGGCAAGCCTTGGCCATCAAGATCATGGATGGCAACAAGACCGCGCTGTTTGCGGCTGCGGTCGAGGCGCTGGACCAGCTGGGTTGGCTGGACGATGCGCAACGTGCCGCCTTGGCCCCCTGGCGGGCTCAGGTACTGCTGAATGTGGCGGGGACACCGGTGGGCGAGCGGCGCAGCGTGTTCAGGCTGCGCACGGGCCAGGGGGCCTGAGCAGCGCTTTGGCGCGTTCAGCGTTGGCCAAAAATGGCCGTGCCCACCCGCACCATCGTGCTGCCTTCTGCAATGGCGGCATCCATGTCGGCGCTCATGCCCATCGACAAGGTGTCCAGTGGCAGGCCTTGCAGGCGCAAGGCTTCAAACAAGGCACGGGCCCTGGCGTGCACAGCCCGCATTTGTGCTGGGGTTTCGGTCGGGTCCGGAATCGTCATCAGGCCGCGCAACTGCAAACGCGGCAAAGCCGCCACCGACTGAGCCAAGACGGGCAGATCTTGCGGGCTCACGCCTGACTTGGTCTCGCCACCGTCCACATTCACCTGAATGCACACTTGCAAGGGCGGCAGGTGCGCTGGGCGCTGTTCGGACAGGCGCTGGGCGATCTTGAGGCGGTCCACGCTGTGCACCCAGTCGAAGTGCTCGGCCACCAGTCGGGTCTTGTTGCTTTGAATGGGGCCGATGCAATGCCACTGCAGCGGCAGGTCGTGCAAGGCAGCGATTTTGTCGACCGCTTCCTGGATGTAGTTTTCGCCAAAGGCGGTTTGCCCTGCGGCATGGGCCTGGCGCACGGCATCGGCCCCCCAGGTTTTGGACACGGCCAGCAATTGCACGCTGTCGGGTGCGCGCCCTGCGGCCTGGCAAGCGGCCTGAATTTGCGCACGCACGCTGGCAATGTTGTGGGCAATGGAGGGGGTCATGGCCTGAGCGTACCAAAAGCAGCCGTGTCACCTCGTGGTCAGCACAAAGCACCCGGTGCGCGCCAGAACACCCGCGGGCTGCTAAATTAGCCTTTTTATCCACTCTCCAAAGAGACACCCATGAGCCAAATTGCCGCCAAAACCTATGAATCCACACCCGCTTTGAAAGTGGCCTTTTTGGGCCTGGGCGTGATGGGCTACCCCATGGCTGGCCATCTGGCACGCGCCGGCCACCACGTCACGGTCTACAACCGCAGCGGCGCCAAGGCCGCAGCTTGGGCCGCTGAATGCCCCGGCAATGCCACCGCGCCCACCCCGCGTGAGGCCGCCGCCGGTGTGGACATTGTGTTTGCCTGCGTGGGCAACGACGCCGATCTGCGCAGCGTGGTGCTGGGCGCGGACGGTGCTTTTGCCGGCATGAAGCCCGGTGCGATCTTTGTCGACCACACCACGGCCTCGGCTTCTGTGGCACGTGAGTTGTCGGCGCAAGCGCAAAAACTCGGTCTGCACTTCATCGATGCCCCCGTCTCGGGTGGCCAGGCTGGCGCACAAAACGGCTTACTCACCGTCATGTGCGGTGGCGATGCGGCCGCCTTTGATGCCGTCAAGCCGGTGGGCATGGCGTTTTCGCGGGCCTTCACTTTGTTGGGTGAGTCGGGCGCTGGGCAACTCGCCAAGATGGTCAACCAGATCTGCATCGCTGGCCTGGTGCAGGGCTTGTCCGAGGCGATTGCGTTTGGCCAGCAAGCGGGTCTGGACATGCACCAGGTGCTCGACGTGATCGGCAAGGGCGCAGCGCAAAGCTGGCAAATGGACAACCGGGGCAAGACCATGGCCGACGACAAGTTCGACTTTGGTTTTGCGGTGGACTGGATGCGCAAGGACCTGGGTCTGGTGCTGGACGAAGCCAAGCGCAACGGCGCCCGCTTGCCGGTCACAGCCTTGGTCGACCAGTTTTATGCCGATGTGCAGAAAATGGGCGGGGGCCGTTGGGACACATCGAGCCTGATCCGTCGCTTGCGCTGACAAAAAAGCGACCCTGAGGTCGCTTTTTTCATGGGAAAGGTGCCTGGTTTACCGGGCGAGGGTGGGCTGGCTCAGGCGCTTGAGCTCCTCTTCGGAGATTTCGTCAAAAACCCGAACCACTTTCGCCACACCGCTCATGCCGCGCACGATGTCGGTGGCCCGCTTGGCTTCGCGGCTGGTTACCCGGCCCATGAGGTACACGATGCCACGCTCAGTCACCACCTTCACCGCGTTGGCTTGGAGGTCTTTGGCGTCAATGAAGGCGGCCTTGACGCGGCTGGTGATCACGGTGTCCTTGGAGCGCTGCGTCAGGGAGCTGGCTGGCATCTGAGCCAGGTCGTTGACCACCGACTGGACATTGTCCTGGCTTTGCGCAATCTTCTCGATGCGTTCCTTTTCGCTGGCTGTGGTGACTTCACCGGTCAACAGCACTTTGCGGTTGAAGCTGGTCACATTCAAGTGCACGCGGTCGCCCAATTCCTGACGCACGGCAGACGCAATTTTGATTTCGATCGCTTGATCTTCGAGTTGGGCCCCCGCAGTGCGACGGTCTGTGGCGATGATGCCGGTTGCAACGGCACCGCCCACGAGCAAGGGTGCGCAGCCAGACAGACCTGTCACGGCCACAGCCAATACGGCACTTGAAAAGACCAGCGATTGCAAATTGCGTTTCATTTAAAGAGACTCCTGTTCGCCCAACAATTGGGTGTCAATTCCATCACACAGACAGTGCAGCACCAAGTGCTGCACTTCACAAATTCGTGCTGCGCGCTCGTGAGGCACGCACACATGCACATCGGTTTCGCGCAGTTGGCGGCCCAGAGCGCCACCTTGGTGTCCGGTCAAGGCCAGCACACTCATTTCGCGCTCGTGGGCAGCCTGGACCGCTTCAACCAGGGCAGCTTCGCTCCCATCGATGCTGATCAGCACCAACACATCGCCAGTCTGACCCAGGGCCAGTACCTGTTTGGCGATGGCTTGACCATCGCTCCAGCGGGTCGCCATCAAGGCGTCAGCGCCCAGGCACAGGGCAGCCAGACCGGGGCGGTCCCGTTCAAAACCACCCACCAACAGGTTCACCAGATACTGGGCCAATGCGTTGGACGGCCCCATCCCGCCTACCAGGATTTTGCCGCCGCCTGTGACCGAGGCCAGAATGGCTTGCACGGCTGCATCTACCGGCTTGGCCAAAGTTTCGGCCACCTGGTAGTGCAAATCGGCGCTGTCGATGAAATGTTGTTGAATGCGAAGGTCTAGCATGCGCTGGCGATGATAACCCCGACCTTTGGGCGTTTTTGCCCACAAGCCGCCAAATCCCGCACAAACAAGGTGTGTTATCGGACCGGGGTGCTGGCCTCAGCCACCATCAAATGCCGCTTGCAACCATTGCAGGCCTTGTGCCTCGATGGTCACCACATCAAAACGCGCTGGCGGCAATTGACGCCAGCGCAAAAGGTAGTGTTGGGCCGCAAAAAGAATGCGCCTTTGCTTGACAGGCCCGATGCTGGCTGCGGCCCCGCCATGGTCGGTCCGGCTGCGTTTTCTGACTTCGACAAAGACGACCGTGCCGTCGCGGGCTTGCATGATCAGGTCGATTTCGCCGCCGCCTCGGCCTGGCGTCCGATAATTGCGCTGCAGCAAACGCAAACCTTGCGCCTGCAAATAGGCCAGCGCCTCGTCTTCGCCCGCATCGCCCCGGGCCTTGGTGGTCGGGCCCGCCTTGTCTTTCTTGAGGAATTGCATTGACTCCGTCTCCCTTGTCTGCCTCGTTCGCCAAAGCCCTGGAGGCGGCGCACGACGCTGCCGGATCGCAAAACCATCCGGCCAGCACACTGTATGTGGTCGCGACCCCGATTGGCAACCTCGCTGACATCAGCCTGCGTGCCCTGCATGTGCTGGCGCTGGTTGACACGGTGGCCTGTGAGGACACCCGCCATACCCAGCAATTGCTGCGTGCCTATGGCCTGGACCGCCCCGCTGCCCAGCTTCTGGCGGTGCACCAGCACAACGAAGCGCAGGCGGCACAAGATGTGATGCAGCGACTGGCGCAGGGTGAGCGCGTGGCCTATGTGAGTGACGCCGGCACACCCGCCATCAGCGATCCGGGTGCCCGCTTGGTGGCGGCGGTGCGACTGGCGGGTTACCGTGTTTTGCCCTTGCCAGGGGCCAGCAGTGTGACCACCGCGCTCAGCGCTTCGGGCATGACGGGGGATGCCGGTTTCGTCTTCGCCGGTTTTTTACCCAGCAAAGCCGCTGAGCGCCATCAGGCGGTGCAAGCCTTGGCGCAGGAAAGCCGTTCGGTTGTGCTGCTGGAAGCACCACACCGCATCGATGCCCTGGCGCAAGCGCTGGCCGCTTTGGGTCCGCGCCTGATCACGGTGGGGCGTGAGCTGACCAAGCAGTTTGAGCAAATCGAGACCCTGGCCGCGCAAGACTTGTCTGCCTGGTTGGCCGAAAAGCCTGACCGTCAGCGCGGTGAGTTTGTGCTGGTGCTGCACGATACCCTGGTGGCAGCCCCGGCAGGGGAGGGCCTGCGCGT
>CANHUM010000058.1 GCA_947463845.1 Comamonadaceae bacterium | reverse complement strand
AGCCAGACGGCGCGGCTGGTGCTGGATCTGTAATGCGCTGTCATGGTCGCTGACAGAACCCGAACTTTGAATCCTTGAGGGGCAACATGCTCGAGATTCTGGGCATCACCATCCCCATTTACCTCACCATCGCCTTGGGCTATGCCTGCACCCGCCTTGGCCTGTTTGCCAAGGCCGACATGCAGGTGTTTGGTCGCTTCACACTGCAGCTGGCCTTGCCCGCTCTGTTGTTCAATGCCTTGTCGCAGCGCAGCGTGGCGGAAATTCTCAATTTCAACTACTTGCTGGTCTATGCCCTGGGCTCCTTGATGGTGCTGGCGCTGGGCCTGTGGTGGGCGCGCAAGGTGATGGGGCAGAGCTTGAGTTACAGCAGCATGATGGCCATGGGCATGTCATGCCCCAACAGCGGCTTTGTGGGCTACCCCATCATCTTGTTGTCGTTTGGCCCCGTGGCCGGGGTGGCGCTCGCACTCAACATGGTGGTCGAGAATTTTCTGTTGTTGCCCTTGCTGTTGGCGATTGCCGATGCTCAAGGGCGGCCAGGTCAATGGAAAACTGTGCTGCGCCAGACTTTGAAAAGCGTGCTCAAAAATCCCATGGTTTGGGGCGTGGTGGCCGGTTTTGCGTTTTCGCTGTCTGGACTGCAGATGCCGGCGTCTTTGGGTCGCACCATCGATTGGTTTGCACAGTCCAGCGCGGTGTTGTCGCTGTTTGTGATTGGTGGCTCCTTGGTGGGTTTGCAGGCGCGTGGGCTTCAGGCCACGGTGCTGCCGATTGCGCTGGGCAAGCTGGTGCTGCACCCCCTGGCCATGTGGGCGGTGCTGGTGTGGTGGGTGCCCATCGAGGATCCTGCCTTGCGCGCAGCGGCCGTGCTCACCGGCGCCATGCCCATGCTGGGCATCTACACGATCTTGAACCAGCGCCACGGCCACGGCACGGTGAGCGCTGCAGCCTTGTTGGTGACCACGGTGTTGTCGTTTTTTACGCTCAGTGCATTGCTGTGGTTGCTCAAACTGCAGCCTGTGTGATCGGCGCAGACGTCAAGGTGGGCTGAGCCACTGCACGGCCATCTCCGTCAGCAGGGTCAGCGTGGCCTGCTGGGTGAGTGTGCTCGGGCGTTGGGCGCTGATGGCGGTGGTCAGCTGGATGTGCAGGGCCGGTTGCTTGAGGGGGCGCACTGAAAACGCCGAAGGCCGCACCGAGCGCATCACGGCGTTGCGCGGCAGGATGGCGTAGCCAGCGCCGTCGGCCACCAAGTCGAGAATGGCACTCACGCCATCGATCTCCAGCGCAATGATGGGGCGTGAGCCGATGGCGGCCATTTCAGATTCCACATGCATGCGGATCGCGTTGGGGCGCGTGGGGATCACCAAGGGCAGGGCAGCGACTTCTTGCAGACTGATGGCGGGCGGGGGCGGGTCTTCTTGCAAGCCCGGTGGGCGAGGCTGCACCAACAGCAATTCTTCTTGCACCAGCGGGGTGTGTTCGATGCCCGGCAAGAGACTGGGGTTGTAAAGCACAGCGATGTCCAGGCGGCCGTTTTGCAGGTTTTCCTGCATGGCGCTCGACAGACCTTCGCTGATGGACAGTTGGGCCTCGGGCATCTTGGCGCGAAAAGCCCGTGTCAAAGGCACCGTGAGCACCCGCGCCACGCTGGGCGGCAGGCCCAGCGCGACACGACCCGTCAAACCCGAGCGTACCCGGCCCAGTTCCTCCTGCGCCCGTTCGACCTGGTGCAGGATGCCCCGCCCATGCTCCAGCAACAACAACCCGGCCTGGGTGGGGGTGGCACCGCGCCCGTTGCGCACGAGCAGGTTTTGTCGCAGCTCGACTTCGAGCAGGCGCACCTGACGGCTGAGCGCCGGTTGGGCGATGTTCAGGGACAGTGCGGCCCGGGTGAAGCTGCCCAATTCGGCCACACGCACAAAGTATTCGAGCTGTTTGAGGTCCATGATGATGTGTGCGAGGCGCTTTCAGTTAACCTTATTCTGTCATATCAATCAATCGGATATATCAATTTGTTCTGGCTGGTAGATGGCGCAGAGGCTGTTCGTTCGTGCTGTGAGTCTGCACAATCTGCGCAAACATTCGACCCATCAGGATTGCCCATGAGCCAAACGAAACCCTTGATCATCGACGTGCACGGCCACTACACCACTGCCCCAAAGGCCTTGGAAGACTGGCGCAACAAGCAAATTGCGGGCATCCAAGACCCTGCGTCCATGCCCAAAGTGTCAGACTTGAAAATCAGCGACGACGAACTGCGCGAGAGCATCGAGACCAACCAGCTGGCCAAGATGAAAGAGCGTGGCTCGGACATCACCATCTTCAGCCCACGCGCCAGCTTCATGGCGCACCACATTGGCGACTTCAACGTGTCGAGCACCTGGGCGGCGATTTGCAACGAGCTGTGCTACCGGGTGGCTCAACTTTTCCCTGACCATTTCGTGCCTGCGGCCATGCTGCCCCAGTCGCCCGGCGTGGACCCGGCCACCTGCATCCCCGAGCTGGTCAAGTGCGTGGAGCAGTACGGCAACGTTGGCATCAACCTCAACCCCGATCCCTCGGGCGGCCACTGGACATCGCCGCCGCTGTCCGACAAGGCCTGGTACCCGATTTACGAAAAGATGGTGGAGTACGACATCCCCGCCATGATCCATGTGAGCACCAGTTGCAACAGCTGCTTTCACACCACCGGCGCGCACTACCTGAACGCCGACACCACCGCCTTCATGCAGTGCCTGACTTCAGACCTGTTCAAGGAGTTTCCGACCTTGAAGTTTTTGATCCCGCACGGTGGCGGCGCGGTGCCTTACCACTGGGGCCGTTTCCGGGGCTTGGCGCAAGAGCTCAAAAAGCCTTTGCTGACCGAACACCTGCTCAACAACATCTTCTTTGACACCTGCGTGTACCACCAGCCCGGCATCGACCTGCTGACCCGTGTGATCCCGGTCAAGAACATTTTGTTTGCCTCTGAGATGATCGGCGCGGTGCGCGGCATCGATCCTGAAACCGGCCACTACTTTGATGACACCAAGCGCTATGTGCAAGCCACGGCCAACCTGAACGACGAAGAGCGTTACATGGTCTACGAAGGCAATGCGCGCCGTGTGTTCAAGCGCCTGGACGATCAGCTCAAGGCCAACGGCATCTAAGGACTTTGCGTGACAGATCTTTAGCTCTGTCACCAACTGAAGGACTTTGCGTGACAGATCTTTAGCTCTGTCACCAACTGATTAACAAAGGAAAGAACATGTACGAACTTGGCGTTGTTTACCGCAACATCACCCGCGCGGACCGCGCAGCCGCTGACGGCCTGGGCGCATTGGGCTCGGCCACTGTGCACGAGGCCATGGGGCGTGTGGGCCTCATGAAGCCTTACATGCGACCCATTTACCCCGACGCGAAGGTGTCTGGCACAGCGGTCACTGTGCTGCTACACCCTGGCGACAACTGGATGATGCATGTGGTGGCCGAGCAGATTCAGCCTGGCGACATCGTGGTCGCGGCCATCACGGCCGATTGCACCGACGGCTATTTCGGTGATCTGCTGGCCACGTCTTTCCAGGCTCGAGGCGCACGCGCTTTGATCATCGACGCCGGGGTGCGCGATGTGAAAGAGCTTCAAAAGATGAACTTTCCGGTGTGGAGCAAAGCCATCAGCAGCAAGGGCTGCATCAAGGCCACCATCGGTTCGGTCAACATCCCCGTGGTGTGTGCGGGCATGCTTGTGACGCCAGGCGACGTGATCGTGGCCGATGACGATGGTGTGGTTTGCGTGCCTGCTGCCCGCGCCGTGCAGACCCTCGAAGCCGCAGCAAAGCGTGAAAGCTTTGAGGGCGAAAAACGAGCCAAGCTCGCCTCGGGTGTGCTGGGTTTGGACATGTACAAGATGCGTGAGCCGCTGGCTGCAGCGGGGCTGAAATACATCGATTGATTCAACCATTTGTGGTGGGGTGATGCGCGGCTGCGGCCGTGCCGGGGCTCTCAGTCCTTCGGCCAGCAAATCGCCCCAGCACGGCCACAGCCGCGCATCACAGTCAGTGACGGCGCTCTGTAACAAGGAGAAGAAAAGTGACAAAACCAACGACGGGTGGCTTCACCAAAACCGCAGGCTGGATGGACTGGTACACCGGACCGTCCAAGCCGCGCTTTCAATTGCCCGTTGGCGCAGTGGACGCCCACTGCCACGTGTTTGGCCCGGGTGCCGAATTCCCCTATGCGCCAGAGCGCAAATACACCCCTTGTGATGCCAGCAAGCAGCAGCTGTTTGCGCTGCGCGATCACTTGGGATTTGCCCGCAATGTGATCGTGCAAGCCACTTGTCACGGCGCGGACAACCGCGCCATGGTGGATGCATGCCTGGCCAGTGGTGGCCGGGCGCGTGGCGTGGCCACCGTCAAGCGCAGCGTGACGGACGAAGAAATCCAATCCATGCACGATGCCGGTGTGCGTGGTGTGCGCTTCAACTTCGTCAAGCGCTTGGTGGATTTCACGCCCAAGGACGAGTTGCTTGAAATCGCCGGCCGTATCCAGCAATGGGGCTGGCATGTGGTGATCTACTTCGAAGCGGTGGACCTGCCCGAGCTGTGGGACTTTTTCACAGCCTTGCCCACCACGGTGGTGGTGGATCACATGGGGCGGCCTGATGTCTCGCTGCCGGTGGACGGCCCGCAGTTTGCGTTGTTCCAGAAGTTCATGCGTGAGCACACCAATGTGTGGAGCAAGGTGTCATGCCCCGAGCGGCTGTCGGTGTCCGGCCCCACGGCTTTGAACGGTGAGCAAAATGCCTATCAGGACGTGATCCCGTTTGCCAAACGCATCGTCGAGGAGTTCCCCGACCGCGTGCTTTGGGGCACCGACTGGCCGCATCCCAACCTGAAAGACCACATGCCCGATGATGGTCTGCTGGTGGACTTCATCCCACACATTGCGACCACGCCTGAACTGCAGCGCAAATTGTTGGTGGACAACCCGATGCGGCTTTATTGGCCTGAAGAATCGAAAGGCTGAACCATGGCTTTAGACAAACCTTACAAGGACGTGCCTGGCACGATCATTTTTGACGCCGAGCAATCGCGCAAAGGCTACTGGCTGAACCAGTTTTGCATGTCGCTGATGAAGGCCGATCACCGAGAGCGCTTCAAGGCCAACGAACGCGCTTATCTGGACGAGTGGCCCATGACCGAAGAGCAAAAGCAGGCTGTTTTGTCCCGCGACTTGAACTGGTGCATGCGCACGGGCGGCAACATTTACTTTCTCGCCAAGATCGGCGCCACCGATGGCAAGAGCTTCCAGCAAATGGCGGGCTCCATGACTGGCATGACCGAAGAGGAATACCGCAACATGATGATCGGCGGTGGTCGCCGCATCGATGGCAACCGTTACATCGGCGAAAACGGTGATGCACAGGCCCACAACCAGCCTCAGGGTTCAGCCGGTTCACAAGCTCACGCAGGCTCCAAGAAAGCATGACCATGGCCAAAATCACCGCATCTCTCTACACCTCACATGTGCCCGCCATAGGCGCTGCCATGGATCTGGGCAAAACGCAGGAAGACTACTGGAAGCCCGTCTTTAAGGGCTACGACTTTTCCAAACAATGGATGAAGGACAACCAGCCCGATGTGATTTTTCTGGTCTACAACGACCACGCCACGGCTTTCAGCTCGGACCTCATCCCCACCTTTGCGATCGGTACCGCAGCCGAGTACCAACCCGCCGACGAAGGCTGGGGACCGCGCCCGGTGCCCGTGGTCAAAGGCCACCCTGAACTGGCCTCGCACATCGCGCAGTCGGTCATTCAGCAGGACTTTGACCTGACCATCGTCAACAAGATGGACGTGGACCATGGCTTGACGGTGCCACTATCCCTGATGTGTGGCGAGCGCGATCCTGTGAAGGGCGCTTGGCCTTGTCCTGTCATTCCTTTTGCCGTGAACGTGGTGCAGTATCCGGTGCCCAGTGGCCAGCGCTGCTTCAATTTGGGACAAGCGATCCGCAAGGCGGTGGAGAGTTACGACGAAGACCTGAATGTCCATATCTGGGGCACGGGCGGCATGAGCCACCAGCTGCAGGGTGCGCGTGCCGGTCTGATCAATCGCGAATGGGACAACGCTTGGCTGGACCAGCTGATCCACGACCCGGTGGCTGCTGCGGCCATACCGCACATTGACTATGTGCGTGAAGCAGGCAGCGAAGGCATCGAACTGGTCATGTGGCTGATCGCCCGAGGCGCCATGAGCGACATTCGTGATGGCAAAGCAACAGGCCCCGCGCCTCGACTGCGCCACCGTTTCTACCATGTGCCCGCCAGCAACACGGCGGTCGGCCACATCATTCTTGAAAACACCTGAGAGATTTCATCCATGAGCAAACCCATCCAAGTCGCCCTGGCGGGCGCAGGCGCCTTCGGCATCAAACACCTCGATGGCATCCGGAACATTGACGGCGTCAAAGTCGTCTCGCTGATCGGTCGCGAATACGCCAAAACCAAAGAGGTTGCCGACAAGTACGGTATTGGTCATGTCACCACAGACCTGAACGAGTCTCTGGCTTTGAAAGAAGTGGATGCCGTGATTTTGTGCACGCCCACACAAATGCATGCCAGTCAAACGCTGGCATGCCTCAAGGCAGGCAAGCATGTGCAAGTAGAGATTCCGCTGTGCGATGTGTACCAAGAAGGTCAGGAGGTGCTGCGTGTGCAGAAGGAAACGGGCCTGGTGGCCATGGTGGGGCACACCCGCCGCTTCAACCCCAGCCACCAGTGGGTGAATCACAAGATCAAGGCCGGTGAGTTCAACATCCAGCAGATGGATGTGCAGACCTACTTCTTCCGCCGCACCAACATGAACGCTTTGGGCCAGCCCCGCAGCTGGACCGACCATTTGCTGTGGCACCATGCTGCCCACACGGTGGACTTGTTCGCCTACCAGTGCGGCAGCCCCATCGTCAAAGCCCATGCGGTGCAAGGCCCGATTCACCCCACGCTGGGCATCGCCATGGACATGAGCATCCAGCTCAAGGCGGCCAATGGTGCGATTTGCACCCTGTCGCTCAGCTTCAACAACGACGGCCCGCTGGGTACTTATTTCCGCTACATCGGCGACACCGGCACCTATTTGGCGCGTTACGACGACCTGTTTACCGGCAAGGAAGAAAAGATCGACGTGTCGCAAGTGGCGGTGTCGATGAACGGCATCGAGCTGCAGGACCGGGAGTTTTTTGCCGCGATCCGTGAAGGGCGCGAGCCCAATTCAAGTGTGGCCCAGGTCCTGCCTTGCTACCAGGTCCTGCATGACCTGGAGCGGCAACTGGCCTGATATGGCTGTCTTGACGCCTGCACAGGAGCGCCAGCACTTGCAGCTGTTGGCCTTGGCGGGCTTTGCCAGCATGGCCTCCATGCGCATTTGCGATCCGATGCTGGTGGTGCTCAGCGATGAATTCCAGGTCAGCACCGGTGATGCCTCCGCGGTGGTTTCGACTTATGCGGTGGTGTATGGTCTGTCGCAATTGTTGTATGGCCCCATGGGTGACCGCTTTGGCAAACTGCGCGTGGTGTCCCTGGCGGTTCTTGCCTGTGCTGTCATCAGCGCTATCACCGCGTTGTCGAACAGCCTCGCCATGTTGGTCATCATGCGTGGCCTCATGGGGGCCGCAGCAGCGGGGGTGATTCCTCTGGCCATGGCCTGGGTGGGTGACCGGGTGCCCTATGAACGACGCCAGGAAACCTTGGCCAAAATCATGAGTGCCACCGTGTTGGGCATGATGGGTGGCTTGTGGTTTGGCGGCTTTGCGGCAGATACGCTGGGTTGGCGGGCGGCGTTTGTGGTCTTGTCCGCCTTGTTCGCATTGGCAGCTGTTTTGCTCATCAGGCTGTTGCGGGTCCGAACTTCTCCTGTGTCGACGAGAGATGCGCCCGGCTTTTGGACATCGTTTCGTACCACTGCAAGCTTGTTGGCCATGGCCCGTGTGCGTTGGGTGCTCGGTGTCACGGCCGCCGAGGGTGCCTTGGTCTTCGGAGCCATGGCCTTCATGCCCACGCATTTACATCAGCACTATGGTTTGAGTGTGATGGCGGCGGGCTCGGTGATGATGCTTTACGGGGTGGGCGGTTTGCTCTACAGCCAAATGGCACGTCATTGGTTGGCCTGGTTGGGAGAACGCGGCCTGGCCAGAGCAGGTGCTGGCTTGGTGGTTGCGGGTTTGCTCGGGCTGGCCTGGGGCACTGCAACCTGGATGGGCTTATTGGCCTGTCTGTTGGCGGGATTGGGCTTTTACATGCTGCACAACACTTTGCAGGTTCAGGCCACCCAGATGGCTCCCGCTGCGCGGGGTACCGCCGTGACCTTGTTTGCCAGTTCCCTGTTCTTTGGCCAGTCCATGGGTGTGTTGCTCATGGCGAAAAGCGTGGACATGGATTGGCTGGCCTATGCTTTCAGTGCTGCGGCATTGGGGGTCGTGGTGTTGGGTAGGGTGGTCTATCGCCTGGTGGGCAAGCACTGAACATGGCGCTGCAGACGCGCCCTTTGTGCGCAGTGGTTGGCCAAGCAGTTGCCATTAGGCATCACCTTTTT
>CANHUM010000057.1 GCA_947463845.1 Comamonadaceae bacterium | reverse complement strand
GGTCGCCTCAAGGACATGGTGATTCGCGGTGGCGAGACCATTTATCCGCGTGAGATCGAAGAGTTTTTGTTTCGCCACCCCAAAGTTGCAGCTGTGCAGGGGGTTGGGGTGCCGGATGAGCGTTATGGAGAGCAAGTGTGCGCTTGGGTGGTTCAGCGGCCAGGCGCCGATTGCACCGAACAAGAGATCAGGACTTTTTGTGAGCAAAATATTGCGCACTTCAAGGTGCCTCGCTATATCCGTATGGTCGAGGAACTTCCAGTGACCGTGACGGGCAAGCCGCAAAAGTTTTTGATGCGGGAAGCCATGATGGCCGAACTGGGTCTGAATCGCTCGACATCGGCCTGAAGGTGAAGCCTGCTCAAGCGTCCAAGCCCATTCTGGTGCAGTCTTCGGGCGTGCATGGCTGGGGCGTGTTCGCCACGCGCCACCTGGCCGCAGGCGAGCGGGTCATCGAGTACGTGGGCGAGGTCATCAGCATGGCCGAGGCCCTGGCCCGCCACCCGCACGATGCGAACCATCCTGACCACACCTTTTACTTTCACCTGGACGATGGGCGGGTGATCGATGCGCTGCATGGCGGCAACGAATCGAAGTGGATCAACCATTCATGTCGCCCCAACTGTGTGCCCGATGAGGTCGGAGGTCGCATTTTCATCCTGACGCGCAGGCCCGTTTTCAAAGGGGAGGAGCTGACCTTTGACTATGGTTTGTTCAGCGATGAACCCATGACCGATGCCCTGAAGGCCCGCTATGCCTGCCGCTGCGGTGCCCCAAAATGCCGGGGCACGATGCTGGCGGTTTGACCGCTGGCTTGGGCTAATCAATAGCCCTGACGCTTCTGATCGCGCAGCATGAAGAGGTACAGGCTTTCCACCTTTTCACGCGCCCAGGGTGTTTTGCGCAAGAACTTCAGGCTGGAGCCTACGCTGGGCTCGTGTGTGAAGCAGCGGATGGGGATGCGCTGGCCCAGATCGTCCCAGCCATAAAAGTCGGCCAGCTGGGTCACGATGACCTCCAGGGTCAGCCCGTGCAGAGGGTTGCGAGGCTGGACGGACTTGGGCAAGGCAGAGGATGTGAGGGTATTGGCGGGCATGGCCCGATTGTCCGCTGAAATGGGTGTGGCATGGCGCACAGTCAGCGCACAGTGCGGGGACTAGGCTCAGGTTTTCCCCAGACCGCGATGCCGATGACTGCTGCTGAATTGACCACGTCCGAACTGCGCTTGACCGTGGACCCCGGTCTCTTGGGTTTTGTGACCACGTCGGAGTTGTTGGGTTGGCCACTGCCCTGGATTGGGCAAGAACGTGCCGAGGCAGCGGCCCGTTTTGGCCTGCAGATGCGCCAGCAGGGCTACAACCTGTTGGTGCTGGGTGAGGTGGGCACGGGCAGAAAAAGTTTGCTGACACGCATGATGCACGAGCAGGCCGCCCTGCGACCCGTGCCGCCAGACCTGTGTTATCTGAACAACTTTGAGCAACCCGAGCAACCCTTGGCCTTGCGCTTGCCTGCTGGCCAGGGCCGGCAGTTGCGCCAGGGTATGGCGGCCTGGGTGAAGGAAATTCAGGAGACTGTGCCCAAGCGTCTGCAGCAGGATGATTTTTTGTCTGAGCGCAAACGCATCACACAAGCATTCAAGTCCCAAACCGATGCGGCCTATGCCGAATTGACCGCCTATGCGCAAGTCCATCATTTCGAATTGACCCGTGACGAAGGGCACATGGTCTTCACCCTGAAAGACGCGCAGGGCGAGCCCGTGACCGCAGCCAAAGCCCTCTTGTTGAGCCCCGCCGAACGGACGATGCTGGACGCCGCCGAGGAGGCGCTGCGTGTCGAGATCGGCGTTTACCTGGACGCTGCCCTGTCATTGGAGCGCGCCAAGGATCAGGCGCTGGATGCATTGCGTCAGCGCTATTTACGGCCTGTACTGGCACAGGGCTTGACCCGTTTGAGCCAGCAACTGAGTTTGCCGTCTGAAAGCAGCACCCGGTTGAACGATTACCTGGCGCAGGTGCTGGAGTGCATGCTGGGCAAGCACCACCTGTTGACCCCTGGCGATGATGAAGCCACGCGCCGGGACGCGTTGGAAGAGGTGCTGGCGTGGTGTCGGGTGAATGTGGTGGTGGACAACCATGCGGGTCAGGGTGCGCCCGTCATCGTGGAGGACAACCCGGTGTTCAGAAACCTGTTTGGCAGTATCGAGTACGCGTCGGAGGGCGGTGAGCTGGTGACCGACTTCGCGCAAATCCGGGCAGGCAGCTTGCTGCGGGCGCACGGCGGATTTTTGTTGCTGCATCTGCAGGATTTGCTGGCCGATGCGCCCGTTTGGGAAAGGTTGCGTCGCCTGTTGCGCAGTGGTCGCCTGCAGCTCGATGAACCGGGTGTGACACAAGCACCTGTGGCTGCGGTGTCACTGTTGCCCGAGGCCGTAGAAGTCGATGTCAAGCTGGTGTTGATTTCCTCGATCGAGGCTTACTACGCCGTCCAAGAGGCCGATCCCGAGTGGGCCCGGCGCTTTCGTTGCAAGGTGGATTTTGTCGAGAGCTTCAAGGCGACGCCTCAGACCGCACGCGCCATCGCGGTGGGGATCGCCCACACGTGTGATCGCTTGGGTTTGTTGCATTTTTCTGCAGCCGCCGTGGCCCAAATCATGGAAGACAACCACCGCGAAGCGGGTGACCAAACCCGCCAAAGCGCCTTGGTCGGAGTCACCGAGGCCTGGGTCTTGGAGAGTCATGCGCAGGCGCAAGCACGCGGTGCAGCACTGGTGGAAGCGCAAGATGTGCAGGCGGCCAGGCAGGCCAGGTGGGCGCGTTTGGCGGGTCTGGAAACATGGGTTCAGGACACCATCGCCAGCGGCGAGCGCTTGTTGGTGGTCCATGGCGAGCGGACCGCGCAGGTCAACGGATTGACGGTGATGGATTTGGGCGATCACAGTTTTGGGGTGCCCGTTCGGGTCACGGCCCGGTCATTTGCGGGCGATGAGGGCTTGCTCAACATCGAGCGCGAAGTCGAGATGTCCGGCCCTATCCATGACAAGGGTGTGCTGATTTTGCACAGCTATCTGGCGGGCTTGTTTGCCCACATTGCACCCTTGTCCATGAATGCGGCGGTGGTCTTTGAGCAGGAGTACGGCGGGGTGGAGGGGGACTCGGCTTCGTGCGCTGAATTGTTAGCCTTGCTCTCGAGCTTGTCGGGCGTGCCTTTGCGTCAGGTCATTGCCGTGACAGGCGCAGTCAACCAGCATGGGGATTTGTTGCCGGTGGGCAGCATCAATGAAAAGATCGAGGGCTATTTCCGCAGTTGCGAATTGCTGGGTCTGGATGGACAACAAGGCGTCTTGATGCCCGCACGCAACCGAAGGCACCTGATGCTGGCGCCACACGTCGTGCAGGCCGTGGCACAAGGGCGCTTTCACATCCATGTGGCCGATCAGGTCGGCGATGGCTTGAGTCTGCTGACGGGGCTGCCCTATGGACAGTGGGGCCCTGGGGGCTACGCGCCGGGATCGGTCCTGGGCCGCGTCCAAATCACCCTGCAGCGTTTCCGTCATGCCTGTGAGTTGTTGGCATCGCATCGCGCCAAAGGTCGACGGCGTTCAAGCCGTTGAACGGCCTTGCTTACATCGCCGTAAGCGATGTACTGGTTTGGAAGTAATACTTTTGACATTTTTGAGGATTTCTGTTTTTGCTTTGCATCGTTATCGTGGTGGACATGCATTACAGAAAGAAAACCTCATGAGCATTGAACTGGTTTTGGCGGACCCCCACCCTGTGCTGTTGGAGGGCTTGTCGCAAGTCTTGCAGGCTTGCCCCGAATTTGTTGTCAAGGCCTGTGCGAGCACGGGCGATGATGCCTTGGCGGCGGTGCAAAAACACCATCCGGATGTGTTGGTGATGGATGTGTCCTTGGCGCACCGAAGTGGTTGGGCGGTCCTGGATGACGTCCAGCACCACCACGCCTCTACCCGCCCTGTGGTGTTCACGGATGCACCCGTTGGCGATGTGATGCGCATCATTGATGCGGGTGTGCCGGGGCTTGTGGGCAAAGACAAATCCCGGCAAGAGTTGGCGCGTTGTATCGAGGCGGTGCATGCGGGACAAAAGTGGCTCGATCGCGACCTGACGCTCAAGACCATGTCGGTGTTGCTGGATCAGCAAAAAAAGAAGCCGCAGCCCGCTGCCTTGCTCACGCCCAGGGAACTGACCGTCGCCCGCATGGTGACCGAGGGCCTGCCCAATAAAAAGATCGCCAGCAAGTTGTTCATCAGTGAGGGCACAGCCAAGTTGCACCTGCACCACATTTACCAAAAACTGCATTGCCCCGGGCGCATGTCACTGCAGCGCTACATGCAGGACAACGGCCTCATGTGAAGCGCATGCCATTCAATCATTCCAAAAGGAGGCCACATGGTGGACGAAAACAAACTCATCGAAACCGCGTATGTGAAACACATGAGCGACCATTACAAACAGGCATCCGAGGAGTTGCTGCACGCCTACCAGCGCAACAAGGAGGCCGCACGCCACCACGAAGCGGGGGCATTCAAGGCGGCTTTGCACCATGCCAAGCTGTCCAAACACCACAGTTTCAACGCGCACGAGCATTTGAAGGATGCCTTGGTGATTGCCGAAAAACTGGAGTCAGCCCAACCCTGGTCCACCTCGGTGCTCAAGCCCCCATCGGGCTCGGGTGTGCACTGAAACACATTGATTTGTCTTATGTGCTGTTTCGAACAGTCAAAAGAGTGGCCATTTCCTACACTGAATACGGGCGCAGTGCTTGTGATCAGGTTCGACACCCATGCTGACAAGTGTTGAGTTTTGCACAACGCTGCCCCATGGTTTGAGCAGATTTTTTGTTTTCAAAAAGGAGCATCCCCATGTCTATCCGCGTTTTGTTGTCGTCCAAACACAAGGTCGTCTCTGAGGGCATTGCCGCCGTCTTGCGCACCCATCCGGACATCAACCTGGTGGGCATGGCCGATAGCGATGAGACAACACAATCGCTGTGCCATGAGGCCGTGCCCGATGTGCTGCTGATCGGCATGCACGCGAACGACAAGCAGGACTTGTCTTTGATGCAAAAGATCGCCCAAAACCCGCCGAGCCCGCCGATGGTGGCTTTTTCCGGCGACAGCGATCGTCACTCGATCATCGAGATCCTGGATGCGGGCGCCAAGGGTTACGTTTCGACCACCAGCAGCATCGACGAGTTGTTGTCGGCCATCCGTTCAGTGGCTGCAGGTCGGATTTATCTTTGCCAGACGGCCGCTTCGGAGATGATGGCGTCGGTGCGAAAAATCCGCTCAGGCGAGGGCATGGGCAAAGGGCATTTGGGCGATCGTGAAGAGCAGGTGTTGCGCTTGATTGCCGACGGATTTTCTTCCAAGGAGATTGCGCGCAACCTGCAAATTGCGCCCAGCACGGTCGAGGTGCATCGCCGCAACATCATGCGCAAAGTGGGTTTGCACAAGGTAGCAGACCTGACCCGCTACGCGATCCGCAATCAGATGGTCTCGGTTTGAGTGCTGACAACCGAGTTCGGACACTTCAATAGCGGCAGGTATTGCTGCTGCAACTGCCGGTAGCACTCGCAGCTGTGCTGCATCAGCCCTTCCCGGTTCAAAACCCGGATGCGGCCACGTGAATAGCTCAGCAGGCCTTCTTTCATCAGCTTGGCAGCGGCCAGACTGACCCCTTCTCGGCGCACGCCCAGCAACTGGGCCAAAGACTCATGGGTCTTGTCAATGTTCACGCCTGCTTGCCGCTCCAGAATCATCAGGAGCATTCGGCACAATTGTTGCTCGAGCGTATGGTGTTGTCGGCACACATTGCCTTGGCTCATTTGCGAGATCATGGCCTGGGCAAACAGCATGATTTGACGTTGTACGTCCTGGACTCGGCGAAAGCTCCGCAACACCACATCCAGCTTGATCTGAATGGCTTTGCCTGCTGTATGAACGACCGCCTGGTTGTTGCTGTATTGGACACCCATCAAAAGGTAAAGACCGACCAGACCTTCCCGGCCGACCATGGCGATTTCGGTGCAGTCACCCGTCTCTAGAACGTACTGCCAGGACACGATGGCGGTGGTTGGAAAGTACACGTGGGTCAGGGTTTGAGCCGGGCCGCAAAGGACGTGGCCTTCGGGCAGTGAAATTTCTTGCATGTGGGGTCTCCAGTCCGCTTCGACCGCAGCTGGCAGTGCGGCCAAAAGGCAGTTACCGGAGACTTGTCTGGTGGTCATTTTTGACAATTTCGCATGAAATTCCATATTTGGAACGAATTTATCAGGGTTTTCACTTAAATATTGTGCGCTATCGCACATAAACGCAATGGGTCAATTCCATGCGTCCACCCGGTCAGGTGGCCCGTCAGAGCGGTTGGGCGGCTTGTTGGAGGCCCGCCAAGTCGAGCAGGTGAACCCGCCCGCGTGAATAGCTCAGCAAGCCCTGCTCGCGCAGTTGTCCTGCAGCCAGCGTGATGCTCACCCGCCTGACGCCCAGCATGTGGGCAAGGTGCTCATGCGTCAGCTCCAGGGTGGTCTTTTGGGCGGTCTGTGCCGACAACAGCAGCCAGGCGGCCAGCCTGGCCTGAATGTCCAGGGTCTGGATGCTGGCGGCAAAGGTGGCCACATGCGTTACCAGCAGCCACAACTGGCGAGAAATGGCACTCAGGATAGCGGGATGATCCAGCGCCAGGGCCTGGAGGGTCAGCGCTTGGATGGACCAGGCCTGGCCTGCGGTTTGCACCCGGTGCTGGATCTCGGGTTGGCTGTTGTCCAACACATTTTCCAGCCCGACCGCGTGGGCCGCCCCAAGCAGGCCAACGGCCAAACCCGCTTGGTGCTCGTCGTGCACCATCAACGCCACCGTGGCACCCGCCAAAAAATACACCAGAGGCACGCCGTCCTGCGGGCCCAGCAACTGTCCCGCTTTCAGATCGATGGGCTCGCAGCTGTTCACCAGCAGTGATCGCTCCTGCTTGGGCAGATGAGAAATGAGCCCGTTGTCTGAGAGGTTCACAAAAAACACCCGTGCAGTTGGGGAGCGAGAGCTGGTTTGTTCACAGATGGAATGTGCGCTTGAGGGGGCATCGAAGCAGGAGTCTGAGTATAAGTTCGGTAAATCCTGAGTAACTCACGTTTTCACTCTGTATTTATGTTCGCTAGAGAACATAAAATCGCTGCAAACAACATCCATGAGGGTGAAACACCGTGACCCACCCCCCATCGCCCAATTCACTCATGCAGCGCTTGCAACGGGCTGCACCAGCGTTGGGGGCGGCCTGTGAACGGGTGGCGCTCAAGCCCGGTCCTTGGCCAAGCCCGAATGGTCAGGACGATGACGACCTGTACTTTCCTGAAACAGGCTTGTTGGCCTTGTCCTTGCGCTCGGCCACTGGTGGGTCTTCGGCCCCCCTCGGTGCACGGCTGGCTTTGTTGGGCTGCCACAGTGTCTGGTCACCCCGTCAGGCACAGGGCAGCGATTTTCGGGCCGAGGTGATCGTCCCTGGTGATGCCATGCGGGTGTCCGAGGCGGTGGTGCGTGCAGTCGACATGCCCTTGGCCAAGTGGTGGTTGCAGGTGGCCGCCAGCGACCAGCATTTGATTTCCCAGATGGCCCGCATGGCCTTGTGCACCAAGCACCACAGCGCTCCGCAAAGCCTGGCCAGTGGCTTGCTCACGGCCCAGCACAACAGCGGCGTCCGTGCTCTTGAGATCCCCATGGTGGCCTGGCGTGATGGGCTGGGGTGGGCACCCGATGCATGGCAAAGTGCCTGGAATGCGTTGGAGCGCCAAGGGGCGGTGGCCCAGGTGGGCCAGGGTGCATTGGCAAAAATTCAGATCAAGGCCCTGGGGGTTTTGTCAGATTTGGCTTGTGGCTGTCACCGAATGACCCAATGGCATGATCCAGGCCAAGGCTCACGGGGCTGATGCAGGGGCCAGCATGGCCAGGGCCAAGGACTCGGCCACCTTGATGCCGTCCACCCCCGCCGACAAAATCCCGCCCGCATAACTGGCGCCTTCGCCAGCCGGGTAGAGGCCTCGGGTGTTGGTGCTTTGGTGGTCGTCGCCACGCGGGATGCGCAGCGGCGATGACGTGCGCGTTTCCACGCCGGTCATCACCGCATCGGCCATGTCGTAGCCTTTGATCTTGCGGCCAAAGACCGGCAATGCTTCGCGCATGGCGGCCACGGCGTAGTCCGGCAACACCTCGGCCAGATCGACCAGCTTCACGCCGGGTTTGTAAGACGGCTGCACGCTGCCCCAGGTGGTGGAGGGGCGCTGCGCCAGAAAGTCGCCCACCAGTTGGCCGGGCGCTTCGTAGTTGCTGCCGCCCACTTCAAAGGCGCGCGTTTCCAGCTGGCGCTGCAGCACGATACCGGCCAGCGGGTGGGCTTGGGGTGGCTGCTGTGCGGCCAGGGCCGCAGCCTCTTGCGCCAGTTGCGTGCCGTCTTGTTCGCCAAAAGCGGCTTGCCAGGCGCCGGTGTCCAGTGGGTAGTCCGGCGGGTCGATGGCCACCACCATGCCGGCGTTGGCGTTGCGCTCGTTGCGCGAATACTGGCTCATGCCATTGGTGACCACGCGGCCCGGCTCGCTGGTGGCCGCCACCACGGTGCCGCCGGGGCACATGCAAAAGCTG
>CANHUM010000056.1 GCA_947463845.1 Comamonadaceae bacterium | reverse complement strand
GCCAAAGTGGCGGGTCAGTGGGCGGTGCAGGGGCTCGATCGCCGCGGCCCTGCGGTGCTGCAGCTGGTGCAGCGGCATCAGCGTCTGGCCGGCACCCTGATGTGGGGTGCACAAACGCAGCCTGTGCTG
The DNA here is from genome assembly GCA_947463845.1 of Comamonadaceae bacterium. Taxonomy (GTDB): domain Bacteria; phylum Pseudomonadota; class Gammaproteobacteria; order Burkholderiales; family Burkholderiaceae_C; genus Limnohabitans_A. Next base: position 8,567 of record CANHUM010000056.1, on the reverse strand, counting down.
GGTGCGCGCATGGATGGCGCCGATGTCCACTTCAGTTTTGTCAACGCTCTGGGGCAATTGCAGGCCGTGAAAATTCGGGTTGATGGCCTGGCATTTTCTGGCGAGCTGCTTGGGCCTTACGGCATGGTGGAGTTGCAGCCCGAGGTGCAGAAAGTGACTGGGCAACGGGTGGGCGACTGAACCCTGCCTGGCCTTGCACGCTCATGGTCCCCGCACCACCAGCACCGGCACGCCGCTCAGCCGGAGCACCTGTTCGGCACCGCTGCCCAGCAGCAGCCGGCCCAGGCCCCTGCGGCCGTGCGTGCCGATGACCACCAGGTCTGCCCCCCAGTCGGCCGCTTCGTCGGCCACCGACTCCCCCAGACGCCGGTAAGGCTTGTCCACCACATGCGACTCGGCGTTCACGCCCATGGCCGATGCGGCGTCCATGGCCTTTTGCAACAGCTCGCGGGCGTTGTGGTGGGCATAGGTGCGCAAGTCGCCTGACAGTTCATAGCTGGTCAGGTGCCGGTCGTCGTCGATCACATGCACAAAGCGCACCGTGCCCAAGGCTTCGCGCGTCAGGTCGAGTGCTGTGCGCATGGCTTTGTCGCTGGTGTCGCTGCCGTCAATGGGTACAAGGATCTTTTTGAAAACAGTCATGCAGAGCTCCTGATGAAGATGGAAACGGTGTGACCAGGTTTGGGTGAAAGAGTTCGCCAGGTCGATGGGCGATGCTGTGACCTGTTTCATGCCGTGCCCCTCCCCGAAAGCCCATGCGCGCCATGAGGACGACGCAAGCCCCATGCTAGGCAGACCTGCGTTCGCTTGCCATTTATCCAAGGGTCTGTTTTGGATAAGGGCCATGTGCTGGTCACACAGCCAGGGACTGCCTTGCAGGGCGTCTGTCACGGTGTTGACGGGATCTCCGGTGATTCAAGCCACAATCGGCCCATCTTTTGACGCCTGTTTTTGACTGGAAACCGCCATGGCTTACCCCAACACCCAACTTTTCATCAACGGCCAATGGTGCGATGCCGAAGGTGGCCGCACCCTGCCCGTGTTCAACCCCGCCACGGGTACCGAGATCGGCCGCTTGGCCCATGCGGGCGTGCCTGACCTGGAGCGGGCCGCGCAAGCCGCCCAAAAGGGTTTCGAGTTGTGGCGCGACACCCCCGCCAATGAGCGCAGCGCGATCATGCGCAAGGCCGCTGCTTTGATGCGCGAACGCGCCCCGCAAATTGCCGAGCTGCTCACGCAAGAGCAAGGCAAACCGCTGGCTGAAGCCAAGGTCGAAGCCATGTCGGCCGCCGACATCATCGAGTGGTTTGCCGAAGAGGGCCGCCGCGTGTATGGCCGCATCGTGCCGCCGCGCAATATCCACGTGCAGCAGCAAGTCCTCAAGCAGCCTGTGGGCCCTGTCGCTGCCTTCACGCCCTGGAACTTTCCGGTCAACCAAGCTGTTCGCAAGATGTCCGCTGCCCTGGCCACGGGCTGCTCCATCATCGTCAAAGCGCCTGAAGAAACGCCCGCTGCACCGGCCGAACTGATTCGTGCCTTTCACGACGCAGGCGTGCCCGCAGGTGTGATCGGTCTGGTGTACGGCACGCCGGCCGAGATCTCGAATTACCTGATCGCGCACCCACTGATCCGCAAGATCACCTTCACCGGGTCCACCCCCGTGGGCAAGCAACTGGCCGCCTTGGCCGGCCAGCACATGAAGCGCGTGACCATGGAGTTGGGCGGCCATGCGCCGGTGATCGTGGCCGAAGACGCGGACATGGCGCTGGCCCTGAAGACTGCGGGTGCGGCCAAGTTCCGCAACGCAGGCCAGGTTTGCATCTCGCCCACCCGCTTTTTGGTGCACCACACAATTGCCGACGAATTTGCCCGCCTGTTTGCCGCGCAGGCACAGGCGCTGCAGGTGGGCGATGGCTTGGCCGCTGGCACGCAAATGGGGCCACTGGCCAACGAGCGCCGTCTGTCGGCCATGCAGTCCATCGTGCAGGACGCCCGCGCCAAAGGCGCCAAAGTCCTCACAGGTGGCGAGCGCATCGGCACGCAAGGCAACTTCTTTGCCCCCACCGTGCTCTCGCACGTGCCGCTTGATGCCGACGTGGTGGTCAACGAGCCCTTTGGCCCGATCGCTGCTGTCCGCAGCTTCGAAAAAATCGAAGACGCGATGGCCGAAGCCAACCGACTCCCCTTTGGTTTGGCCGCCTATGCCTTCACCAACTCGATGAAAACCATGCACCAGCTCAGCCAGCGCCTGGAGGTCGGCATGCTGTGGGTCAACCAGCCCGCCGCCCCTTGGCCTGAGTTGCCGTTTGGTGGCGTCAAGGATTCGGGTTACGGCTCCGAGGGTGGCCCCGAGGCGCTGGAGGCTTACCTGAACAACAAGACGGTCTCGGTCTTCAACGCCTGATGCGACCCATTTGAGCGACAGGTCCATGCGCGTCCTGCTCACTGGCTTCGAGCCCTTTGGCGGGCAAAGCCTCAACCCATCCTGGGAGGTGGCGCGTGCACTGCACGGGCTGCAGACCGAGGGTGCACAGGTCACGGCGGTGCAGTTGCCCTGCGTCTTTGCCCAGGCGTTGCCTGCCTTGCAGCAGGCCCTGGCGCAGCACCGCCCAGACATTGTTCTGGCGCTGGGCCAGGCCGAGGGTCGCTGTGACTTTTCGGTCGAGCGTGTGGCCATCAATCTGCAAGACGCCGGCATCCCTGACAACGCGGGGGCGCAGCCCGTCGATGAGCCAGTGATCGCGGACGGGCCGGCGGCCTACTTCAGCACCTTGCCCATCAAGGCGCTGGTGGCGGGCTTGAAGGGCGCTGGTTTTCCGTCTTCAGTCTCGCAAACGGCCGGTACCTTTGTCTGCAACCAGGTGTTCTATGCCCTGCAGCACATGTTGGTCGGACAAGGTGTGCACAGTGGCTTCATGCACTTGCCTTTACTGCCCGAACAAGCCGCGCGATGGTCAGGCCCGACCCTGCCCAGTTGGCCAGTCAGCCTGCAAATTGCAGGCGTTCAGCAAGCTCTGCAGTTGTTGGTGACATGCCGACAACAAGGCAGGGGCGACAGCGACATTGCGGATGGCATCTTGAGCTGAACCTCTGTTTGCGCAGCAGGCCATGCGCAGGCTTGGGCGTGACAGCGCACAGACTCCGGACAGCCTATTGCCGATGATGCGGCTCTTGCATAACAACAGGAGCCTCCATGAAAAACCACACCATTCAACACGCGGTCATCGCCAGCATCCTCAGTGTCACAGCCTCTTCGTGGGCGCAAACCTCGGTGGGTTTGGGCCGTGCCGATTACCGGGACAACTGTGCCAGCTGCCACGGTGCCTCGGCCAAGGGCGACGGCCCCCTGCGCTCGTTTCTGGTCAAACAGCCGTCGGACCTGACCACCATTTCGCAGCGCAATGGCGGCAAGTTTCCGCAGGAGTTGATGTGGGAGGTGATCGACGGCCGCTGGTCGGGCGATGGCGGTCCACACGGCTCACGCGAGATGCCGGTGTGGGGCAGCGAGTTCAAGGCCCGTGCCATGACCCAGCCCGGTGACTCGTCTCGGACCGCAGAGTGGTCGTCGCGCAACCGCATCGTGTCCTTGCTCAAGTACCTGGAGACGATCCAGCAGCCTTGAGTTTCAGGCTATGCGCTGGCGGGCACGAGCCGCTACGCCCGTGTCGGCAAAGGCCCAAGCCAGCGACGCCCCCATGCCTTGCAATGCGGTGCGCACAGCGACTTGCTCCAGCGGGCAGCTGCGTTCGCGCCCCAGCATGTCCAGTGCCCAATCGGGCAGCATGTGGAAAGCGGCACGCACGATCAGGTTCACCAAGGGTCGGTCCAGCGGCGCGCAGGGGTAGTGTTCAACCAGGTGGATCGTTTCCCGGGTGCGCTCGTCCACCCGCAGCTCGGGTCGAAAGTCTTGCAATTGCATCAGGGCCTGGTGGTGGGTCAGGGGCAGGCTTTGCGCACCCAGGCGCTGGCCGATTTGCGCCATTTCTGCAAAGTACAGGTCCTGCTGGTTCTGGCGCAGAGGCTGCAGCGACAGGTCTTGATAGGCCCGCAAAAAGCTGGTGGTTTCGCCCAGATGTACCCAACGGATCAGTTCCGGGTCGTTGGCCACATAGGGCGTGCCATCGGGCAACGTGCCGCGAATGTGCGCGTGGATGCGGTTGACCCGTTCGATAGCCTGCAAGGCAGCCGTTGTACCGCCATAGGTGGTGGTCGCTACAAACAAGGCCGTGCGCCCCAAGCGCGCCTGCAGCTGGGTGCGAAAACTGGAGTGGTCCCACACGGCGGCCAAAGCCCGCGGGTGCAGGGCCTGCAGCATGAGCGAAGACAAACCCCCGGTCATCATCGCCACAAAATGTGCATGCACCTGCCAGGCGGCCGAGTCTGGGCCGAACAGCCCGGGGTCGCCCGCAGGTTGCAAAAAATCCCGCGCATCGCCCGTCGCACCGGTCAGGGCGCGCACGCGCAGGCCCAGTTGCTCCTTGATCTGCGCTTCGATCTGCGCCCGCCACGGTGATTCGAAAAATGAACTTGCCATGCCAATGGGTTTGAAAACAAGCCCCAGTGTGGTTCAGCCGCCATGGCCGTGCAGGGCCACGGCCAATGGCCTTGGCCGCAGCCTGCCCATCGGCGCAATAACCTGCCACAAAACAAGTCCATTGCCAGTCAGTCCTTGCTGCTCGTCGCGCCTTGACCGAACATGCAAGGCTAATTTGGAGACTCCCTATGGCCTGGCTGGACTTTTTGAAAAACGGCAACGAATTGAGTGAGCTGCTGATCGAGGGCAACAACCCCTATGGTGCGCAGTTGCTCAAGCAAGCCGATGTGGAACAGTTGCGAGACCACATCCAGCCCGATGAGCGGGTGCTGGGCTATGTGTTGGGCCGTGTGGTGCTGTCTGGCCGTGGCCTGTGGCTGCTGACCGACCGCAACTTGCTGATTTCAGAAAACGACACCGGCACCTTGGTGCACCACTTTGCCCTGAAAGACATCACCCAGGCCGAGTGCGTCAAGGGCAAGTACGGCTACACCTTGCGCGTGACAGCCGCTGGCCAACAGCGCAGCGTTTATGGCGCATCGGCCCATCTGGCGGCGGTGTTTTACCGGGCCCTGGGCCAGAAAGTGCCTTGCAGCCCTGTCTTCAAACCCACAGCGCTGGACGCTGACGATGTGGCCGAGGTGGTGCACCACTTCTCGGACGCTGCCTTGCGCCTGCAGCCTGTGGCCCTGGTCAACGCCGATGCCCGCGCCCTGATCGCGCAACTGGCACAAGATGCGGCCAAGCAAGGCTGGCTTCAGGCTGGCGAGGCCGGACAAGTGCGCGTGGCCGAAGCGGCGCACTGAATTTCAAGGCCGGCTGGCTTCGATCCGCTGCAGGTCGAAGCCCAGCTTCTCCAGCTTGCCCAGCAAGACTTGGTAAGTCGCTGCGGGCATCTGGGGTGTGCGCGACAGAATCCACAAATACTCGCGCCGGGGCTCACTCACCACCACCCACCGGTAGTCCGGGTCCAGGTCAATGATCCAGTAATCGCCCCAGACCATCGGGATGAAGGACAGCCACTCGGGGGCAAAGCGCACCTTCAGCCGAGGAGAGTTCGGACCGCCGATTTGCCGGGCCGAACCCAGCGCCTCGCTCCATTCGCCCTTGTCGGTTTTGCACCGGTTGAGCACCTGCACCCGGCCATCGGTTTGCAGCGTGTAGGTGGCCTGCGTGCTGCTGGCGCACTTCTTTTGAAACCAGTTCGGGTACTTGGCGATCTCGTGCCAGGTGCCCATGTAGCGAGGCACATCGACCGAGGGCACGGTTTGCAAAGGTGCGGGTTCGGCGTATGCCGGGCTGAGCGCCAACAAGGCCAGCATGACCAAGCCCACTGCGCCCCTGAACAGGCTTTGGGCGTTGAAGGGGGTGTGCTTGTCGCGTAGGTGCAGGTTCATGGGGTGCTCTTCTGATGAAATCAAAATTCTGATCCTGTTCATTTAATCACCCTTGAACGAGTCCTGCTTCATGAATTCCAAAACCTCTGCGCTGCGTGCGCGTTTGAGCCAACCCGGACTGGTGGTGGCCCCCGGTGTGTTCGACATGGTGTCGCTGCGCCTGGCCGACAGTTTCGGCTTTGATGCGCTGTACATGACGGGCTACGGCACCGTGGCCTCGCACATGGGTCTGCCCGATGCAGGCCTGGCCACATACAGCGACATGGTGGGACGCGTCACGGCCATGGCGGGCATGGCCCGCACGCCCTTGATCGCTGACGCCGACACGGGCTATGGCGGCCTGCTCAACATGCGCCACACCATCCGGGGCTATGAGGCAGCAGGCGCTTGCGCCATCCAGCTCGAAGACCAGGAGTTCCCCAAAAAATGCGGCCACACGCCGGGCCGCCGTGTGATCCCCATGGCTGACATGGTGCGCAAGATCCAGGTGGCCGTGGACTCGCGCGCATCCAAAGATTTTTTGATCATTGCCCGCACCGACGCTCGGACCACGCTGGGTCTGGACGAGGCGCTGCGCCGGGCCGAGGCCTATGCCAAGGCGGGAGCGGACATCCTGTTTGTCGAGTCGCCCGAGTCCGAAGAAGAAATGCGCCGCATTGGCCAGAGCTTTGATGTGCCGCTGGTGGCCAATATGGTCGAAAAAGGCCGCACCCCGGTGCTGACCCGCCCCGAGTTGGAGGCACTGGGCTACAAGATCGCCATCTTCCCGGTGACGGCCTTGCTCGCTGGTGTGCAGGCCATGACGCAGGTGTACCAACAGTTCAAGGACACGGGCTCGTCGGCCAAGGGCAGCACGCCTTTGTACGACTTTGCCGATCTGACGAAGCTCATGGGTTTTGAAGACGTGTGGGCTTTTGAAAAGCGCTATGCCGAAACCGACTGATTTCCCCTTAGAAACTACCAGGAGACAACGATGCAAAAGACAAGCACAACACCCCGCCGCCAATGGCTCAAAGCGGCCCTGAGTACCGGCCTGATGGCCGCAACTTGTGGCGCTCTGACCCTGAGCGCCAGCACGGCTGCCGCGCAAGCGGCCTATCCCGCCAAACCGATTCGTTTGGTGGTGCCTTTTGCGGTCGGTGGCGTGACCGACACCAGCGGTCGCCTGATTGCCGAGCAACTGTCCCGGCGGCTGGGCCAGCAGGTGGTGGTCGACAACAAGCCCGGCGCCTCCGGCAACATCGGTACACAAATGGTGGCCACCGCCGAGCCTGATGGTTACACCTTGCTGCTGGGCTTTGACGGCACCATGGTGATCAACCCGCACGTGTTCCCCAAAGTGGGCTTTGACACCGTCAAAGACTTTGCCCCGATCGGCAAAATCGGTGACGCCATTTTGATTTTGGTGTCGCATCCGAACGTGCAGGCCAAAACACTCCAGCAAGTGGTCAGTCTGTCCAAAACCCAGTCTGGTGGGCTGTCTTATGGCACCTCCGGTACAGGCGGTACGCCCCACCTGGCGGGTGAATTGCTCAGGCAGCGCACGGGTGCCAACCTGGTACACATTCCTTACAAAGGCGGTGGTCAGGCATTGACCGATGTGCTCGGTGGCAACATTCCCTTGGTTTACACCGCTGTGGCAGGTGCTTTCCCACATGTCAAGTCGGGCAAGCTGCATGCGGTGGCCGTGTCCAGCGCCCAACGCGCGCCCTCACTGCCGGACGTGCCCACTTTCATCGAAGCGGGTTTGAACGATTTCGACATCAACTCCTGGGTGGGCTTGCTGGCCCCGGCCAAAACGCCCCGGGCCATTGTGGAGAGACTCAACAACGAGTTGAACGCGGTGCTGAACGACCCGGCCGTGCGCGAGCGTCTGAACACCTTGGGCATCACCGCCAGCCCTGGCGGTCCCGAAAAGTTTGGCCGCGACATGGCGCGTGACTTGTCGCGTTATGCCGCAGTGGTCAAAGCGGCCAACATCAAGGCAGAGTGAACTTGGTGCGCCGCACCGCTCGATGCTCATGGCCCGTGCCGAGGGCGTTGATGCTCAAGTGGCCACTCACGGCACTGGCCTGCGTTCTGTGCATCGCCTTTGCGCAGGCACAAGTACCCGTGCGCAAAATGCGCCCGGATGGCCCCAACGCCCAGGCCCTGGGCCAGAGTCAGGGTTACCCCAGTTGCATCGCGGCCTTGCAGCAGGCGAGCTGCCGCGTCGGTACCTGGTCTGGGGGTCTGAGCAACCAGTCACGCAATGCGGTAAAGCCGGCGAATACCCCTTGGCCCCTGCCTGACCACCCGGAGCCACCCTCTGTCCCATGGCGCTGGGGTCAGTCGGTTGACGACTACATGGACGCCACCCAGACCACCGGATTGCTGATCATCAAGGAGGGTCAGGTCGTGGCCGAGCGCTACCAATATGGTCGCCAGCCAGGCATGCCCATGCGCTCGTTCTCGATGGCCAAGACCTTCACCGCCATGCTGGTGGGCATTGCCCATGACAAGGGCTTGATCCGTTCGCTCGACGACCGGGCTGCCGATTACTGGCCCGAAATTGCCGCTTCGGCCTATGGCCAGACCAGCATCCGGAATCTGCTGCGCATGTCTTCGGGCGTGCCATTTCGCGAGCTTTACACCTG
>CANHUM010000055.1 GCA_947463845.1 Comamonadaceae bacterium | reverse complement strand
GCCAATGCCTGCAATGCCACGGCGAGCAGGGCGAGGGCGTAAAAACCGCATTGGGCGAAGTGGCCTACCCTGCCCTGGCTGGCAACCGGGCCGTGCTCTTGCAGGATCCCACCAACCTGGTGCAGCTGGTCCTTTACGGCGGCTACGGCCCAGCCACTCAAGGCCACCCACGTCCATTCGGCATGCCACCCGCTGTGCTGGAACTGGACGACCGCGACATCGCGTCCGTACTCACCCACCTGCGCACCCGCTGGGGCAACCAGGCGGGCGAGGTCACGCCACTGCAAGTCAACCGGATCCGGGCTGCACAAGGCAGTTAAATGCTGGGCAAAGCCCTGTCATCTGCGGTACCCCATGGTCAGGTGCAACCCTCTACCATGTGGTCCATGACACAACACCTCTACATCCTCACGGGCGCTTCGCGCGGCATGGGCCTGGCCATGGCCCGGCAGCTGCTGCAGCCAGGCCATACGCTGCTGTGCATCTCGCGCCATGCCAACCCCGAACTGGCCGAGGCCGCCCAAACGGCTGATGTGCCCTTGGCCCAATGGACGCATGACCTGGCCGATGGCGAAGGTGTCAGCGACCGTCTGCGCGACTGGTTACTCCACCAGAACCCAGCCGAATTCGCCAGTGCCACCCTGATCAACAACGCGGGCGTCATCCCGCCCATCATGCCCCTGCGTCTGTCGCGCCCGGTCGATCTGACACAGGCCCTGCGGGTGGGCCTGGAAGCGCCCATGGCCTTGTGTGCGGCATTTTTGGGGGCCACACAGGCCTGGTCCATCCCCCGCAAAGTGCTCAACATTTCATCGGGTCTGGGTCGCAACGCCATGGCCTCGCAGGCCGCTTACTGCGCCGCCAAGGCTGGCATGGACCACTTCACCCGTTGCCTGGCGCTGGACGAAGCCCTGCAGGCCAATGGCGCCCGAGTCTGTTCACTCGCACCCGGCGTGATCGACACCGACATGCAAGTGCAGTTGCGGGGCGCATCAGGTGAAACTTTCCCGGATCAGTCCAGATTTCTGCAGCTCAAAGACCAAGGACAACTCAGCTCCCCCGAGCAAGCAGCCGACAAGGTGCTGCGTTTTCTGGCCCGACCCGACTTCGGGCAGGCGCCTGTGGCCGACGTGCGGGGCTGAAAAGCCCTGGCCATGCCATCGCGGCAGCTTGTCAGGCCGCTGTAGCCATCGCGTCCGACACTGTTTGTTGCTGCATCCCATGCTGTTTTTTTCATTTTTTTCAACCCGGAGACTTTTCCCATGAGCCGTGAAGTTGTTGTTGTCAGCGGTGTGCGCACCGCCATTGGTACCTATGGCGGCAGCCTGAAAGACATCGCACCCACCGAGTTGGCTGCGCAGGTCGTGCGCGAAGCGCTGTCCCGCGCAGGCACCGATGGCAAGGATGTGGGCCATGTCGTGTTCGGTCATGTGGTCAACACCGAGCCCAAAGACATGTATTTGTCGCGCGTGGCGGCCATCAACGGCGGCTGCGCCGAAGGCACCCCGGCCTTCAACGTGAACCGTCTGTGCGGCTCTGGCCTGCAGGCCATCGTGTCGGCCAGCCAATCCATCCTGCTGGGTGACTGCGACATCGCCATTGGCGGCGGCGCGGAAAACATGAGCCGTGCACCCTATGCGAGCCTCAGCTCCCGCTGGGGCGTGCGCATGGGTGACACCAAAATGGTCGACATGATGGTCGGTGCCTTGCACGATCCTTTCCACAACATCCACATGGGTGTGACGGCCGAAAACGTGGCCGCCAAATACGGCATTACCCGCGAGATGCAGGACGCCCTGGCCCTGGAAAGCCACAACCGCGCCGAACGCGCCACAGCTGAAGGCCGCTTCAAAGACCAGATCATCCCCGTCACACTCAAAAGCAAAAAGGGCGATGTGGCCTGGGCCACTGACGAGCACTTCCGCCCCGGCTGCAAGCTCGAAGACATGGCCAAGCTCAAACCCGTTTTCGTCAAGGAAAACGGTACGGTGACCGCCGGCAACGCCTCGGGTATCAACGACGCTGCGGCAGCCTTGGTGCTGATGGAAGCGGGTGCAGCCAAGGCCCGTGGCGCCAAGCCCATGGCCCGCCTGGTGGGTTACGCCCACACGGGACTCGATCCCAAGATCATGGGCGTGGGCCCGATCAGCGCCACACAAGCCGTGCTCAAGAAAACCGGCCTGAGTGTGAACGACTTGGACGTGATCGAGGCCAACGAGGCCTTTGCCGCCCAAGCCTGTGCCGTGACGCGTGAGCTGGGTCTGGACCCGGCCAAGGTCAACCCCAATGGCTCGGGCATTTCGCTGGGTCATCCGATTGGTGCGACTGGCGCACTGATCACGGTCAAAGCCCTGCACGAGCTGCAGCGCGTGAATGGCCGCTACGCGCTGGTCACCATGTGCATCGGCGGCGGTCAGGGCATTGCCGCGATTTTTGAGCGCATGTGACGATTTCAGTGCCCCCGGCAGGCCGGGGGCCTGATCAGGCTTTCAACGTCGGATCGTCCAGAAACCCGCCTGAGCGCAGCGTGATGACCAATGTGTCACGCCAGCCTCCATCCTGTTCAGGCTGAATCGGCGTGGTTTCGTGAATCACGCGGCTGTCGTCCAGCAGCAGCAAGGACCAAGGCTCGCTCAATGTAAAGCGTTGACCCCTGGGGCTGTCGATGTCAAATACCCGCGTCTCGCCGCCCTTGATGCCGTGGCGCCCCACCAGAAACACCGCCACCCAATTCACGCCGTCGCGGTGGGCCCCCTCGGGCGTTGGACGGCCAATGCCATCGGTGGTGTCGATGCGGAACTGGTGCGCTTCGGTGTACCAGGTCTGCTCGCCTTGCAAGGCCGAAGCCACCTTCGCCAACCAGCAAAGCAGTTTTTGCCACGCCTCTTGCCGAACCACATCGGAGGTCATGGGCTCAAACCAGCGTTGCATGCCGCCATGCAATGCGTTGTAGGACAAGGGTTGCCAATGGGCTCGGTGGGGCACGGCATGGGCCAGCGGGCCAGTCAACTCAAAGCTGGCGTGACGTCGGCGACGGTAACGCCCACCGTCCTTCAAGTACTGATCGGGAGGCAAGTCATGCCAGCTGGGCTCCAGAGCTTGAAGCGCCTGCATCTGCACACCTGCCAAAGCGCAAACACTGGCCGCACCAAGCACCGCAAAACCCTGGTCTGCCAACGTGGCGTTGAGCAGGTCAGGTGAGGTCAGGGGCGGCGACAGCGTTTGTTGGGGCATGAAAACATCCGGGATATCGGGGAAAGACGGCAAGCATAACCCGGCCCATACAGGCCGTAGCCCTGAGCTATCTGTGCCGCTTCAGGCGTAACGCTGGCTGGCCAGCTTGGCCCCTTCGGCCAACGCTTTGAGCTTGGCTTCGGCCACAGCCCGGCTCATGGGCGCCAGACCGCAATTGGTGCAAGCGATCAACCGGTTCTTGGGCACAAACTGCAAGGCCCGGCCAATCGTATCGGCGATCTCCTCGGCCGTTTCAATGGCCGGGTTGGCCACGTCGATCACACCGACCATCACGTCTTTGCCTTCGAGCAACTTCATCATTTCCATGGGCACATGCGAGTGCATGCACTCCAAACTGACCTGCTGGATGCTGCTCTTGGCCAATGCCGGAAACACCTTTTCGTATTGACGCCACTCGTGGCCCAAGGTCTCTTTCCATTTGTTGTTGGCTTCGATGCCATAGCCATAGCAAATGTGGACGGCCGTGGTGCAGGTCAGGCCACGCGCGGCCACCTCCAGCGCCTTGACGCCCCAGTCGGCGGCCTCGTCCATATAGACATTGAAGGCAGGCTCATCGAACTGGATGATGTCCACGCCATCGGCCTGCAGCGCCAGCGCTTCCTGGTTGAGCAATTCGGCAAAGGCCATGGCCATCTTGACCTTGTCGCCATAAAAGCGGTCGGCCACAGTGTCCACAATCGTCATCGGGCCAGGCAAGGTGAATTTGAGTTTTTTCTTCGTGTGGGCACGGGCCAGCTGGGCTTCAAAAGCGTGCACGCGGCCTTTGAGGCGCAACGGTGCAATGACTTGTGGCACCTGCGCGTCATAGCGGTTGTTACGGATGCCCATGGTGACCTTGTTCACAAAGTCGATGCCCTCAACCTGCTCGACAAAGCCGTGTACAAAGTGCTGTCGCGCCTGCTCGCCGTCCCCGATCACGTCCAGACCCGCATCTTCCTGTGCCTTGATCCAGAGCAGCGTGGCGTCGGCCTTGGCTTGCTGCAGCTCGGGGCCTTGGGTGGTCCACTGGGGCCAGAGTTTTTCGGTCTCGGCCAGCCAAGCGGGTTTGGGCAAGCTGCCAGCGATCGCGGTGGTGAACATGTCAACAATCCTGAAGGGTTAAAAATCAAAACGACGAGTGTGCCGCAAGTGAAAATTCTTTGGCGAGCAGTTCGTACGATCGGCATTGGGCGGCGGGGTCATGTGTCCAGGTGATGACCACCAGCTCATCCACTTCCAGCCGCGCCGCCAACTGGCGCAGCTTGCGGCCCACCGTGGTGGCAGAGCCGATCAGGGCCGAATCGCGCAGACGCTCTAGGGCAATCTGTTCGGCCGGGCTGTAATCGCGGGCTGCTTGCTCGGGTGGCAACAGCGCACCGATGCGGCCCAGATTGCGGTCCATCTTCCAGCGGGCACGGCTCTGAAACAGGTGCAGCGCTTCCTCGTCGGTGTCGGCGGCCAAGGCCCAGACACACAAGGCCGCAGAGGGTTTTTGCAGGCCTACACTGGGCCGGAAGGTTTCGCGGTAAATCTGCAGGGCTTCGTCTGCGCCCTGCCCGTCGGTGATGAAGTAGGCAAACGCATAAGGCAGCCCCAGGTGCGCCGCCAACTGAGCACCATAGTCAGAGCTGCCCAGCATCCACACCGTGGGCGCGGTCTCTGACAGCGGGTAGGCGAACACGTTGTGCCCAGGGTGGTTGGGCGGCAGGTTGTGGCCACTCACCCAAGCTTGCATTTCCATGACTTGCTGCGGAAAGCGATCGGAGGCGTTGCGGTCTGGGTTGAGCAACTGTGCCGTACGCCCGTCGCTACCCGGAGCGCGGCCCACGCCCAAGTCGATGCGTCCTGGCGCCAGCGCGTCCAGCACTCGAAACTGCTCAGCCACCTTGAGCGCCGAGTAATGGGGCAGCATCACGCCCGCGCTGCCGATTCGAATGCGCTGGGTGCGGGCGGCGATGGCGGCCATCAGCACCTCGGGCGCAGTGCCCACAATGCTGGGGTGGCTGTGGTGCTCACTCACCCAGAAGCGGTCATAGCCCCAGGCTTCGGCTTTTTGCGCCAGATCCAGTGTCTGGCGTAGGGTCGCGTCCTGCCCACGCCCAACGACGGCGGCAGACTGGTCAAGGATGGAAAGTCTGAGGCTCATTCTGGGAAGGAAGAAGGGACAAACTCAAGCCTTGGCCGGCCCACCCAAGGCGGCCATTTCGGCCTCTTGCAATGCCCGCCACATGACTTTGCCGCTGCCGCTCTTGGGCAAGGCATCGACAAAGCTCACGGCGCGGGGCATTTTGTAAACCGCCATGTTGTCACGGCACCAGTCGATGATGTCCTGCTCATTCACCTTGCCCTTGTGGTCCTGGCGCAAAACCACCACCGCCTTGACCGATTCGCCACGGTAGGCGTCGCGGGTGGCGATGATGCAGGCCTCCTGGATGGCGGGGTGGCGGAACATCAGGGCCTCGACCTCGGCCGGCCAGACCTTGAAGCCACTGGCGTTGATCATGCGCTTCAAGCGATCGGTCATGAAGAAGTAACCCTCTTCGTCCACCCGGCCCATGTCCCCCGAGCGGAAGAACCGGAAGCCATCACGCTCAAAAAAAGCCGCTGCAGTCGCTTCAGGCCGTTTCCAGTAACCCTTGAACACCTGCGGCCCACTGATCACGATCTCACCCGACTCGCCGGGCGCTAACTCGGCCAGAGTCTCAGGGTCGACGATGCGGGACTCCACGCCCATGAAAGGAATGCCCAGGCACTGCTTCTTGGGCGCATCGGGCGGGTTGGTGTGCGAAGGTGCTGCCGTTTCGGTCAAGCCATAACCCTCCACGTAGCGCAGCCCAAACTGATCGATCAGACGTTGGGCTACCGCCTCGGGCATGGCCGCACCACCACCGCCAATGTAGACCAGGCTGTTCAGGTCATAGCGGTCCATGTGTGGGCTGCCCAGCAGGTCGATCACCATGGTCGGGATGTTGGTCCAATGGGTCACCCGCCATTTCGAGATCAAATGTCCGGCTACATCGCGGTCCCAGCGGGGCATGATGACCAGGCTCGCACCCAACAAAATACTGGTGTGCATCACGCTCACCATGCCGGTGATGTGGAACATGGGCACCACACACAGGGTCACGTTTTCTGGGGTGCCGTTGCCCCACAAACCACTGGACATGGCGTTGTGCATGATCGTGCCATGCGTGTGCATGCAGCCTTTGGGCAAGCCCGTGGTGCCACTGGTGTAGGGCAAGATCGCCAGATCGTCGGTTTGGGCCTGGGGCGGCGGCAAAGCCACGCTGGGCCTCGCCATCATCGCGGCCCAGGGGTGCACCTGACCTGAACTCAAAACCGGCAACTCGCGCACAGGCAACAGCCAAGGCTGCCAGGCCTGGGGCAAGTCTTCTGGGTCCAGGGCATTCGGGTCAAACACATCGGTGAATTGCGTCACCACCAGGTGCTTCAGGCGCTGCTCAGGCGGCAAGGCCTCACTGGCCTGAGCCAGTTCGGGCGCCAAGTCTGCAGTGGTCACCGCCACTTTCGTGTCCGGGTCGGTGATGTAGTGCTTGAGTTCTTCGGCCCGATTCATCGGGTTGACGGGCACCACGACGGCGTCGATGCGCAAAATGGCAAAGTGTGTGATCACCAGCTGCGGACAGTTTTGCATGTCCAGCACCACACGGTCGCCGGCTTGCACGCCCAGAGACTTGAGGTACCCCGCCACTTGCTCGGCGCTGGCCATCAACTCGCGGTAAGTCCAAACCCGGCCCATGAATACCAGTGCGGCCTTGTTCGGGTAGCGCTGGGCACTGATGGCGAGGTTCATCCACAAGGATGTGACAGGTGCGTTGATCCGGGCAGGCAGGCGCGCAGGCCAGACAGCAGCATGAGCGGGCATCGAAGGGTCTCCTGTGGTTTTGCGTCATGTTAATCCCCTCCCTCTCCGAAAAACGCTCCTACTTTGTCGCCAGGGAGACCCAGACAGACAGGGATCACAGGGCCGGGAATTGGCCATCAATTGTTTGATCAATAACAAGAAATACTATGAACATTAAAGTTTGACATTTTTATCATTAAAATAAACTCATGAACACACTTCAAACGCCTGACACTCCGGAAGACTACTGTGGCACCACCTATGCAGCCAAGTTGCTGGGCTTGTCCGTAGGCACGATTCAAACCTTGGTCGAAAAGAACGAATTGCAGGCCTGGAAGACGCAGGGCGGTCACCGCCGCATCTCCATGCCGTCCATTCGTGATTACCAAAAAAAGCACAACATGCTGATGAGTCCAATGGAAAGCCGGGAACAGCGATTGCGGGTCTTGCTGGTGGAAGACGATCCAGTCACGCGAGACATGATTCGAAACTTTTGCAACCAAAGCGAAATGCCCGTGGATTGCACCGCGATGGCCTCTGGCCTGGAGGCCTTGATCGACATGGCCAGCATCCAGCCCGATGTGCTGATTGCCGATCTCAACATGCCGAACATTGACGGTTTTGAGTTGCTCAGAACCCTCAAAAACTCGGTTCATTTTCATCGCATGACATGTCTGGTGATTTCTGCATTGACTCAGGATGAAATTGCAGCCAGAGGCGGCTTGCCCGAGGGCACCATCTTCATGGCCAAACCGGTCAACATGCAATGGTTCAATGGTTTTTTCACCGCCCTGATCGCTGGTAGAAAACTGGACCCAGCCGTGGCCTGAAGTGCTCAAGCCACCATGAAAAACGGGCCCAATGGGCCCGTTTTTCATTCAGCCCCCAAGGGCCGCACTCATTTCAAAGCTTTGTAGCGCACACGCTTGGGCTTGGCACCCTCTTCGCCCAGACGGCGTTTCTTGTCGGCTTCGTATTCCTGGTAGTTGCCGTCAAAGAACACCCACTGGCTGTCGCCCTCGGCAGCCAGAATGTGGGTGGCAATGCGGTCCAAGAACCAACGGTCGTGGCTGATGACCATGACCGAGCCGGCAAACTCCAGCAAGGCGTCTTCGAGCGCACGCAGGGTTTCCACGTCCAGATCGTTCGAGGGTTCATCCAGCAGCAGCACGTTGCCACCCGCAATCAGGGTTTTGGCCAGGTGCAAACGGCCACGCTCACCGCCCGAGAGCATGCCGACCTTCTTTTGCTGGTCGCCCCCGTTGAAGTTGAAGCGACCGCAATACGCGCGGCTGGCCATCTGGAACTTGCCCACGTTCAGGATGTCCAAGCCGCCCGAGACGTCTTCCCAGACTGTCTTGTCGTTGTTCAGATCGTCGCGGTTCTGGTCCACAAAGGCCATGCGCACAGTCTGACCGATCTTCACCTCACCGCTGTCGGGCTGCTCTTTGCCAGCGATCAACTTGAACAAGGTCGATTTACCAGCACCGTTGGGTCCAATGATGCCGACGATGGCACCCGCTGGCACCTGGAAACTCAGGTTGTCGATCAACACACGGTCACCAAAGGACTTGCTGACGTTCTTGAATTCGAACACTTC
>CANHUM010000054.1 GCA_947463845.1 Comamonadaceae bacterium | reverse complement strand
GCACGACATCGGCAAAAACATCGTCACCGTGGTCTTGCAGTGCAACAATTTTGAAGTGGTCAACATGGGCGTGATGGTGCCCTGCCACGAAATCCTGGCCAAAGCCAAGGGAGAAAACGCCGACATCATTGGCCTCTCGGGCCTGATCACGCCCAGCCTGGAAGAAATGCAGTACGTGGCATCTGAGATGGAAAAAGACCCGTACTTCCGGGATCGTCAGATGCCACTGCTCATTGGTGGCGCCACCTGCAGCCGCGTGCACACGGCCGTCAAGATTGCGCCCAACTACACCGGTCCTGTGGTCTATGTGCCCGATGCGTCGCGCAGCGTGGGCGTGGCGCAAGGCCTGTTGTCCGAGCAAGCGGCCAAGTTCATTGCCGACCTGAACGCCGACTACGACAAGGTGCGCGAGCAGCACGCCAACAAAAAACAGACGCCGATGTGGACGCTGGCGCAGGCGCGTGCCAACAAGACACCCATCGACTGGTCGCAAGGCGTTCCCGCCGCGCCCAAGTTCATCGGCCGACGTGTGTTCAAGAACTACGACCTGGCCGAGATCGCGCAATACATCGACTGGGGCCCGTTCTTCCAGACCTGGGACTTGGCCGGTCCTTTCCCCGCGATCCTCGACGACGAAGTGGTGGGCGAGCAGGCCCGCAAAGTGTATGCCGATGGCCAGGCCATGCTGCAGAAAATCATCGACGGCCGCTGGGTCACGGCCAATGCGGTGCTGGGTCTGTATCCCGCCAACAGTGTGAATGACGACGACATCGCGCTGTATGCCGATGCGTCACGCCAGCAAGTCGCCATGACCTGGCGCGGCCTGCGTCAGCAGACTGAAAAGCAGATGATCGATGGCGTGATGCGCCCCAGCCGTTGTTTGGCCGACTTTGTCGCGCCGCATGGCACGGCCCCCGACCATGTGGGTGTGTTTGCCGTCACGGCGGGCATTGGCGCAGACAAACGTGCCGCAGCGTTTGAAGCCGCGCACGACGACTACAGCGCGATCATGCTCAAGTCATTGGCCGACCGCCTGGCCGAAGCACTGGCCGAATGTCTGCACAAAAAAGTGCGCACCGACCTGTGGGGCTATGCCGCAGGGGAAAAACTCAGCAACGACGAGCTGATTGCCGAAAAATACCAAGGTATTCGCCCCGCGCCCGGCTACCCCGCTTGCCCTGACCACAGCGCCAAACTGGCCATGTTCGAGCTGCTGCAATGCCAGGACATCGGCATGGGCCTGACCGAGAGCCTGGCCATGACCCCAGCAGCCAGCGTGAGCGGTTTCTACATCGCCCACCCAGAAGCCCAGTACTTCAACGTGGGCAAAGTGGGTGAGGACCAAGTGCAGGACTTGGCCCAACGCAGCGGCGTGCAGGTCAAAGACCTGCAGCGCTTGCTCGCGCCCAACCTCTGAGCACCCAGAAAGGGACATGCGTTTTCGCCAAGCTTTCTTGCTCCTGGTGGTTTTGGCCATCGGCGCTTTTATTGCCTTAGATTTGGGACGTTACCTGAGCTTTGAGCAACTCAAAGCCAGCCAAGACGGATTTGCGCAGCTGCACGCGCAGCAGCCGTTCGCTGTGGCGGCGGTGTATTTTGCGGTGTACGTGCTGGCCACGGCCTTGTCGATTCCGGGTGCGGTCATCATCACTTTGGCGGGCGGAGCCGTATTTGGTTTGTGGCAGGGTTTGCTGCTGGTGTCCTTCGCTTCCAGCATCGGCGCCACCCTGGCTTTTCTGGCATCGCGCTTTGTGCTGCGCGATTGGGTGGAGGCGCGCTTCGGTCAGCGCCTGGCCGACATCAATGCCGGTGTTGACAAGGAGGGCGGGTTTTACCTGTTCACCTTGCGTCTGATTCCAGTGGTGCCTTTTTTCCTGATCAACCTGCTCATGGGCTTGACCCGCATGAAGACCGGCACGTTTTATGTGGTCAGTCAGATCGGCATGCTGGCCGGCACCGCGGTGTATGTGAACGCGGGCACGCAATTGGCGCAGCTCGATTCGGTGCAGGGCATTTTGAGTCCGGTGCTTTTGGGCAGCTTTGTGTTGCTGGGCATCTTCCCTTGGTTGGCGCGGCGCGTGGTGGCGGCCATTCAAAAGCGCAAAGTCTATGCACGCTGGGCCAGCGTGCGTCCCAAGTCCTTTGACCGCAATCTGATCGTGATTGGCGCTGGTGCGGCGGGTTTGGTGTCGGCCTACATTGCTGCCGCTGTCAAAGCCAAAGTGACTTTGATCGAAGCGCACAAGATGGGCGGTGACTGTCTGAATTACGGTTGCGTGCCGAGCAAGGCCTTGATCAAGAGCGCAAAAATAGCGCACCAGATGCGCCACGCTGGGAAGTACGGCCTGAGCGACACCACGCCGCAATTCAGCTTCAGGGCCGTGATGCAGCGTGTGCACGACGTGATCCGCGCCATCGAGCCGCACGACAGTGTGGCGCGCTACACCGGCTTGGGTGTGGAGGTGCTGCAGGGCTACGGCAAGCTGGTGAACCCGTGGACGGTGGAAGTGACGTTGAGCGATGGCCAGATGCAGCGGCTGACGGCGCGCAGCATTGTGATTGCGGCGGGCGCTCGTCCGATCGTGCCGCCCTTGCCGGGTCTCGATGATGTGGGTTACTTCACCAGCGACACCCTGTGGGACGAGTTCGCCAAGTTGGACGACATCCCGAAGCGCATCGTGGTGCTGGGTGGCGGGCCGATTGGCTGCGAGCTGTCGCAAAGTTTTGCCCGCCTGGGTGCACAGGTCACGCAGGTCGAGATGGGCGAGCGCATCATGGTGCGCGAGGACGAAGAGGTGTCTTTGCTGGCACGTGATGCATTGCAGGCCGATGGCGTGCGGGTGCTCACTGGACACCAAGCGTTGCGCTGCGAGCGCCGGGGGGCCGACAAAATTCTGGTGGCCTCCGCACAGGGACAAGAGGTCGAGATGGTGTTTGACGCCCTGGTTTGCGCCGTGGGCCGTCTGGCGCGCCTGCAGGGCTATGGCCTCGAAGACATTGGCGTACCCACGCAGCGTACGGTGGAGACCAACGAGTATTTGCAAACGCTCTACCCCAACATCTACGCCGCTGGCGATGTGGCTGGGCCTTACCAGTTCACCCACACGGCGGCGCACCAGGCTTGGTACGCGGCGGTGAATGCGTTGTTTGGTGACTTCAAATCCTTCAAGGTCGATCACCGCGTGATCCCCTGGGCCACCTTCATCGACCCCGAGGTGGCGCGGGTGGGCCTGAACGAACAAGAGGCCCAAGCCCAGGGTGTCGCCTACGAAGTGACCCAATATGGCATCGATGACCTGGACCGGGCCATTGCCGACAGCGAAGCCCGCGGTTTTGTGAAAGTGCTCACCGTGCCCGGCAAGGACCGCATTTTGGGCGTGACCATCGTGGGTTCGCACGCAGGTGACTTGCTGGCCGAATACGTGCTGGCCATGAAACATGGTCTGGGCCTGAACAAAATACTGGGCACCATCCACACCTACCCGACCATGGCCGAGGCCAACAAATACGCAGCCGGTGAATGGAGGCGGGCGCACGCACCGCAAAAGTTGCTGGCCTGGGTGAAGAAGTTCCACGATTGGCGGCGCGGATGACCCTGTTCATGAAACCTGTCCCTGCGCTCCTGGCGCTGGGCATGGCCTTCATCACAGCATCTGCCGCTGCACAACCTATTTCGCCTCTGGTGCCCGCCGATGGCTTAGCCGCGAAGACATGGCGCTTTGTGGGTTTTCCAAAATCCAAGGCCGACATTCCGGCCACGCGTTTCGAGCTGGCCGAGACCCAAGGTGAGCGGGCCCTGAAGGTCAGTACCCGCGCTTCGTATGGCACCTGGGTCCATGATCTGCCCAAAGTTGACGCGGGTCGGCTGCAATGGCGCTGGCGTTTGGACCAGCCGCTCACGGGCGGCAAAGGGGTGGCCGACATCTTGACCAAAGCGGGTGACGACGCGGCGCTCAAAGTGTGTGTGATGTTCGACCATCCGCTGGACCGTGTGCCGTTGGTGGAGCGAACCATGTTGCGCATCGCGCGCAGCGTCAGCGGCGAAGAACTGCCTGCCGCCACCCTGTGCTATGTGTGGGACAGCGTGCACCCCGCTGGCCTGCAAGGCACTAACCCCTACACCCAGCGCGTGCGTTTCATCACGCTGCAAGGCAAGGGTGCGCCTCTCGCGCAATGGCAAACAGAGACCCGCGACGTTGCCACAGATTTTGCAAAGTTGTTTGCCCATGAATTGCCCTCTGGGTCAGCAGTACCTCAGGTGCGTGCGGTGCTGATCGGTGCGGACAGCGACAACACAGGCGCTCAAAGTGTGGGCTGGGTCAAATCTATCGAGTGGGACCGGTGATGGATTGCAAGTCGCCGTATTTGATGACTCTTTGAACTGCGCAAGGTTGGTGCGGGTAGGGACAAGGCATAAGGCCGCTATTTATTTACATAGGTATAAATCTATGAACAGGACATGCAAAATCAATTTTACAAGGATCAAATTCGTTCTTAGGATCGCCGTCAAGGAGATATCTGATGAACACACTACTGGATCCAGCCATTCTTTTCTTTGTCTTTGGGGTGCTGGCCGGCGCTTTCAAATCCAACCTTGAGATTCCTCGCTCGATCGCCAAATTCCTGTCCTTGTACCTGTTGATGGCTCTGGGGCTCAAAGGTGGTTTTGCATTGGCCAAGTCGGGCATAGACACTTCGATCGCCATCAGCCTAGGGGCGGCTTTCTTCATGGCTTTTTTGGTGCCCACACTGGGCTATGCCTTGCTGAAAAACCGGATTGCGCGGTTTGATGCGGCCGCTGTAGCTGCAGCTTACGGTTCGGTCAGCGCTGTGACATTTGTCACGGCCACCCAATTTCTGGAAGCCAGCGGATTGACTTTTGGGGGGCACATGACGGTGGCCATGGTCATCATGGAGTCTCCGGCCATCATCATGGCGGTGCTCCTGGCCAATGCCAATCGTCAAAGGCTGAACCCACAGGGGCAGGGCTCGGCAGGCCAATTTTCCTTGGGAAAAATCCTGCATGAATCCTTCACCGATGGCGCACATCTGCTTTTGATTGGCTCGATGATCATCGGTTATGTCGGTGGTGAAGCAGGCAAGACCATGATGCAACCCTTTGCGGGTGATTTGTTCAAAGGTTTGCTGGCCTTCTTTTTGCTGGACATGGGGCTGATGGTGGCCAGGAACTTTTCGCAAGCCCGCAAGACCTCAGCATTCTTGCTGGTGTACGCCGGGGTCGGCCCTTGGGTCCATGCGGCGATGGCACTGACTTTGGCCGCAGTTCTGAAAATGCCAGTGGCAGATGCGGCCATGCTGATGGTGCTGTCGGCCAGCGCTTCTTACATTGTGGTGCCTGCCGTGTTGCGTTATGCCATCCCTGAGGCCAATCCGTCCTTGTACTTCGGCTTGTCATTGGGCATCACGTTTCCCATGAACATTCTGTTCGGGATTCCCATGTACATCCACGTGGCGCAGCTTGTGCTGGGCTGAACTGTGCCGCTAAATCTGTAATCCCAGCTCATCCAGGATCGCCTGGGTGTGCTCCCCCACGTGCGGGATGGGGTCCATGCGGTAGTCAAACGCGCTTTGTCTGCCTGGCGGCAGCAGTGCTGGCAGTTCGCCACGGGGTGATGGAACGTGTGTCCAGCGCTGCCGTGCCTGAAGTTGGGGGTGTACCCACAGGTCCGCCATGCTGTTCATGCGGGCATTGGCAATTTGTGCCAACTCCAGACGTTCAGTCACTTGGGTCAGCGTCAAACCTGCGAAGGTGTTCAGGATGATGGCCTGCAGAGCCACGCGGTGGGCGTTGCGTTGAGCGTTGCTGTCAAATCGGGGGTCGCTGGCCAAGGCGGGTTGCAACAACACGTGTGCGCAAAACTGCACCCACTCGCGCTCGTTTTGCAGGCCCAGCATCACGGTGCCGATGTGCTCGCCCTGTTTGCCCAGTTGGCTGCCCACCTGAAAGGGTCCGTAGGGATAAATCGTGGCGTGGGCTGCCGCGTTGCGAGGTGGTGGTGGCGCGCCGTCCATCGCGTAGTACATGGGAAATCCCATCCACTCGGTCAGTGCTTCCAGCATGGAGACATCGATGTGCGAGCCCACGCCTGTTTTTTCACGCTGCAGCAGGGCCGACAGGATGTTGCTGTGGGCGTACATGCCTGCGGCAATGTCGGCAATGGAGTTGCCACTTTTGCTGGGATGCTCAGGAGTGCCGGTCACACTCAGGTAGCCGGCTTCGCTCTGAATCAACAGGTCATAGGCTTTCTTGTCCCGGTAGGGACCATCCTGGCCATAGCCCGAGATGTCACACACAATGAGGCGAGGGTGTTGTTTGTGCAGTGTGTGGGCGTCGAGTCCCATGCGGGCGGTGGCCCCGGGGGCCAGGTTTTGCACCAGCACATCTGCTTTGGCCAGCAAGGCTTTGAGCACGGCCAATTGGCGTGGCTCTTTCAGGTCCAGCGCCAGGCTTTCCTTGGAGCGGTTGACCCACACAAAATGCGAAGACTGTCCACGCGCACGTTGGTCGTAAGCGCGGGCAAAATCGCCGGCACCTGGCCGCTCCACCTTGATGACACGGGCGCCCAGATCGGCGAGTTGGCGGGTGCAAAAAGGCGCGGCAATCGCGTGCTCCAAAGACACCACGGTGATGTGGTCCAAGGGTCTTGTGCCGGCCTTTGTGGCGGGAGTGTTGGACATCAGAACGACCTGGGCAGACCCAGCACATGCTCGGCCATATAAGAAAAAATCAGATTGGTGGAGATGGGGGCCACCTGGTAGAGCCGGGTCTCCCGGAATTTGCGCTCCACATCGTATTCGCAGGCGAAGCCAAAGCCGCCATGGGTTTGCAGGCACATGTTCGCTGCTTCCCATGAGGCTTTGGCCGCCAGGTATTTGGCCATGTTGGCTTGTGCACCACAGGGCAGGCCTGCGTCAAACAGTTCACAGGCCCGAAAACGCATCAGGTTGGCGGCCTCGGTTTCGATGTAACTCTCAGCCATTGGAAACTGGATGCCCTGGTTTTGCCCGATCGGGCGACCAAACACCTCGCGGTCCTGGGCGTAGCGGCGGGCCTTGTTGATGAACCAGTACGCGTCGCCAATGCATTCGGCCGCGATCAGGCTGCGTTCTGCATTCAAGCCATCCAGAATGTAGCGAAAGCCCTGACCTTCCTGGCCGATCAGCTGTTCGACCGGAATTTCCAGTTCGTCAAAAAACACCTCGTTAGTCTCATGGTTGACCATGTTGCGGATGGGCCTGACGCGCATGCCTGTCGCCAAAGCTTGCTGGATGTCCACGATGAAAATCGACAGGCCTTCGCTTTTGCGCGCAACCTGGCTCAGCGGTGTGGTGCGGGCCAGCAAGACCATCCAGTCCGAGTGCTGGATGCGCGAGATCCAGACCTTCTGCCCGTTCACCACGTACCGGTCGCCACGCCGCACGGCCGTGGTCTTCAGTTGCGTGGTGTCTGTGCCCGTGCCAGGTTCAGTGACCGCCATCGATTGCAAGCGCCATTCACCGGATGCAATTTTGGGCAAGTACAGTGCCTTTTGCTCGGCCGATCCATGCCGCAACAAGGTGCCCATGTTGTACATCTGCCCGTGACAAGCCCCGGCATTGCCACCCGAAAGATTGATTTCTTCCATGATCACCGAGGCTTCGGTGACACCCAATCCCGAACCGCCATATTCAGTGGGGATCATGGCGGCCAACCAGCCTGCGTTCGTCAGCGCATCGACAAAGGCTTCTGGGTAGCCACGGGCTTCGTCAACTTGTTGCCAGTAGCCCGAATCGAAGCGTTGGCAAAGGTCGCGGACGGCCTCACGCAAGGGTTGGTGCGCGTCGATGGGTGGCAGAGGTTGGCTCATCTTGATTTCACAAGGTCAGTTGAATTCGGCGCTGGCTTGCATGCAAACCAGGCCTTCATGGTCTTGAACCCACAGTTGAAGTTGTTGCTCGTTCAGGGCTTGCGCGCACAAGCGAAGGGCGCGCGCGTCACCACACTCAAAAACAGGCCGCAAGGCTTTGAAGCGGAAGTTCTTGAGGCTGCGTGTGCTGTGTCTGCGCACCAGGTCCACCAGCAGTGTGGCCATCAATGGGCCATGCATCACCAGACCCGGATAGCCTTCGACCTGGGTGGCATACGAACGGTCGTAATGGATGCGGTGCCCATTGAACGTGAGGGCCGAGTAACGGAACAGCAGCACCGCATCGGGCACCACTTCACGTTGCCACATGGGCTGGTCCGGCACGGTCAATTCGGACCCCATCAGGGACTGCGGCGGTGCGTCCTGTGGACTGGCAGCGGGTCTGTACACCACGTCATGGATTTCGCTCAGGCAAAGACCCTGCGCACCGTGCAGTGTGTGGAGCACCTTCACAAACACCAGGTCACCGCTGCGTCCTCGCTTGTGCTGCACCGACTGCACAGTCGATGTGCGCTGTACTGCATCCCCCACCCGAAGGGCCTGGTGCCATTCCAAATGCCCACCAGCCCACATGCGGCGCTGCAGGGGTACCGGAGGCAAAAACCCGCCGCGCAGGGCATGGCCATCGGGCCCGATCTGGTGCGCAGGGGCGTTGGGCAAAAAGAACAACCAATGCCATAAGGGGGGCAATTCGGTGTCGGCCGAGGGTGGCGGGTCATCGCGGTCCAGCGTGGCGCTCAAGGCCCGCAAGGGTGCGCTGGTGATGACGTCGTCAAAGCGCTC
>CANHUM010000053.1 GCA_947463845.1 Comamonadaceae bacterium | reverse complement strand
GGATGATGCGCGCTGTGGGTGAAACATGGATCAGAACCTCCTCATTGACCAAGTCGTCAACCAACACCACTGTGGCGCTGGCAATTGCTTTGACGGCTTTGAGGGTGAGCAGTTCCGGGTCGCCGGGGCCTGCGCCTACCAGGGTGCAACGTGGGGAAGGAAAAGAGGTCATGTCTGTGCAGAAAATCCAAGCCTTTGAATTTTCTGATCACTCCGCGCCTCTTACAAATACATATTTGGCATATGTTGAATGACGGAGGTGCACATGCCATGGACCGCTGTGGCCACGGACCGGGTATGACAAGGGGTCAGGCGGCGTTCATGCCGTGCTGCAATTTCAGCGGTGTGCAGGCAGCTGAAGCCCAAAAGCCCAACAACGCGCGCACCGCATCCGCTTGATGGCTGCTGCAGACCACGCTGCCTGAAAACGTGGTGATGATCTGCACCGCCTGGGGCAGGGGGCCGAGGACGGTGATGCCCTTCATCCCCCGCATTTCGCTCAACTGCTGAAACCCGAGGGCCACCTCGCCTTGCGCGATCAGTGCACCGACCGGTACGCCCGGTTGGGCTTGCACGATGCGGTCCTTGATGTGTTCGGCAATGCCCCAAGCCTCAAACTGTTTGGCCAGTTGAACGCCGCTGGGGCCGGTCGAGTAGCCCAGGGTGGGCGCGGCCAGGACTGCGGCTTTGAGCGCGGCTTCGGTCGAGATATCCGGTGCAGCCTGCCCCTCACGCACAGCGACTGCCACACCCGATTGCACCAGATCGACCCTGCTGCCCGCCAACACATGGCCACTGGCGATCAGCTTGTCGATGGCGTCACTGGCCAGCACCACGCTGTCAAAGGCTTCGCCCGCCTGTATGCGTTTGGCCGCGTCCACGCCACCGACCGATTCGACCAGGACTTGAACATCGGGGGCCTGCGCCTTGTACAACGCCACCAGGTCGGCCAGGAGTGGCTTGGTGGCCATGGAAGAAATCAGTCGGAGTGTGGTCATGGGGAGGGGGTCTGATGAGTTCAATCTTGCAGATTATGGCCAAGCCTCATGCCTGAGTGCATGCGCCGCTTAAACTACCTGCTATGCAAATTTTGGGCATTGAATCTTCCTGCGACGAGACCGGCGTGGCCCTGGTGGAAACCACTGGGGATGCTCTGCCACGTCTGTTGTCGCATGCGCTCTACAGCCAGATTGAGATGCACCAGGCCTATGGTGGTGTCGTGCCTGAGCTGGCCAGCCGCGACCACATTCGGCGGGTATTGCCACTCACGCGCCAGGTGCTGGCTGAGGCGGGAGCCACATTGGCCGATATCGATGTGGTCGCCTACACCCGGGGGCCGGGCCTGGCCGGAGCGCTCCTGGTGGGGTCGGGCGTGGCCTGTGCGTTGGCCGCTTCCTTGAGCAAGCCGGTATTGGGCGTGCACCACCTGGAAGGGCATTTGCTCTCGCCATTTTTGAGCGCCGATCCGCCCGAATTCCCCTTCATCGCCTTGCTGGTGTCGGGCGGCCACACGCAATTGATGCGGGTGGATGGCGTGGGCCGCTATGAACTGCTGGGTGAGACCATTGACGATGCTGCAGGAGAAGCCTTTGACAAGTCAGCCAAACTGATGGGCCTGCCTTACCCTGGCGGCCCCGGCCTGTCGCGCTTGGCCGAGCAAGGTAACCCGGCCGCTTACAAGCTGCCGCGCCCGTTGTTGCACAGCGGTGATCTGGATTTTTCCTTTGCCGGATTGAAAACGGCAGTGCTCACCCAAAGCCAGAAAATCGGTCCCGCTGCCCACACCGAAGGTGCACCCGAGCGGGCTGACCTGGCCGCATCGACCCAGGCCGCGATTGTGGAGGTGCTGGTCAAAAAGTCGATGACTGCACTCAAAAGCACCGGCATGAAGCGTCTGGTGGTGGCCGGTGGCGTGGGGGCTAACCGCGAGCTGCGTGCCCAACTCCATGCCGCCTGCACCAAAGCAAAAGTGCGAGTGCATTACCCGGAGCTGCACCTGTGCACCGACAACGGCGCCATGATCGCCATGGCCGCGGCCATGCGCTTGCAAGCCGGAGAGCACCAGGGCGAGGCGCGTTACAGCTTTGACGTGAAGCCACGCTGGCCGCTTCACGAGTTGGTCAGCCCTTGAGGCCTAAGAGCGCGACCTGAACAAGCCCTGTCGGATTGCGGGTTAACCCTAGTCTGCACGGCTTGACTGGTTAAACTGCGTTTCTTTTTTTGTCTGGGCCGGTTCGCGGTCCATTTTTCCATGCATTCACTGCCCTTTTTTTCCCGTCGCACTTGGATGGCCTGTGTTGCGGCCTTGTGTTTTGCTTCCGCTCATGCTCACTCCCCGGCGCCCATCAAATTGGCCTTGATTGAAGGCCTGAGCGGTCCTTTTGCCAACACGGGCGAAGCGGTGGTTCGCAACATTGCCTGGGCCGTTGAGCGGGTCAATGCCCGTGGGGGTGTGAAAACAGCCCAAGGCATGCGCACGCTGGTGCTGGATCGCTACGACAGCAAAGGCCAAAGTGAAGAAGCCTTGTCGGCTCTGAAGTCGGCCATTGACGAGGGTGCTCAGGTGGTGTTGCAGGGCAACTCATCAGCCAATGCTTTGGCCTTGATCGATGCGATCAACAAGCACAATGAGCGCGAGCCTGCCAAGCGTGTGCTGTTTTTGAATTACTCGGCGGTTGATCCGATTCTGACCAACGAAAAATGCAGTTTCTGGCACTTCCGGTTTGACGCCCATGCGGACATGCGCATGGCGGCTTTGATGGAGGTGCTCAAAGCTGACACCACGGTCAAATCGGCGTATCTGATCGGGCAGGACTACAGCTTTGGCCAGGCGGTGTTGCGGGAAGCCCGCAGGCAGCTGGGGCTGCAGCGTCCTGACGTGAAGATTGTGGGTGACGAACTCCACCCTTTGGGGCGTGTCAAGGATTTCCTGCCCTATGCGGCCAAGATCAAGGCCAGCGGGGCACAGGCCGTCATCACGGGCAATTGGGGCAACGACCTGACGCTGTTGGTCAAGGCGGCCCGGGAAGCCGGTTATGAGGGCAAGTTTTATACCTTTTATGGCAATGCATTGGGTGCGCCGGCCGCCATCGGCGAGGCCGGTATCGACCGTGTGATCGCCGTGGCCGATTGGTTGCCGAATGTCCCGGGTCAGGCCAGCGAGCAGTTTTACCAGTCGTTTCGCCAGCGTTTCCCCAAACCTTCCGAGGACTATGTGCATGTGCGCATGCAGCTCATGATGGAAGCATTGGCGCAAGCCATCGAAAAAGCCGGGAGCAGTGAGCCCATGGCCGTGGCCTTGCAACTGGAAAAAGCGCGTGTCAGCCTTGCCGGGCAAACCGGCACGATGCGGGCCGAAGATCACCAGTTTCAGCAGCCCTTGGTGGTGGGGGTGATGGCCAGACAGGGGACGCCGGGAGTGCCTTTTGATGTAGAAGGCTCTGGTTATGGCTTCAAGGTGGTGCGCCAGATCAAGGCTGAGCAGGCCCGCATGCCCAGCACCTGCAAGATGGTTCGGCCAGGCACTTGAATGACCTAGAATCGGCCGTCTCCCGAGTGGGACAGTTTTTCATTTTCTTTAACCCGTCGCCAGGGGAGCTCCGAAAAGAGCTGAGATTGCGTCTGAATCGACGCTGACCCTGGAACCTGATCCGGCTCATACCGGCGGAGGAAGCGCGACATGCTGTACGTCACCACGGCCGCCATTTTGGCGGCACTCGTCTTTTTCATCTGGGTTGCACTCCGCGATCGAGTGCCTGTGGCCAATCTGGATGACTACCTCACCGCCCGGGGCTCTCAAAAAGCATCTGGCTTGGGGCTGTCGTTTTTGGCATCTGGCATGGGTGCCTGGATATTGTTTGTTCCACCCGAGATCGGTGCCTTTGTCGGACCGGTGGCCTTGGTGGGTTATGCGCTGGCTGCGGCGCTGCCGTTTTGGCTCCTGTCTTGGCTGGGCCCGGCGATTCGTCAGCGAGTCCCTCACGGCCGCACCATCGCTGAATATGCCCAGGACCGCTTTGGCAAGGGCATGCGCGTGTGGGTCACCGCTTTGTCGGTGTTGTACATGCTGTGCTTTATCACGGCGGAGCTGACGGCCATTGGCGCGATCACGGGCTTGTTGTCTGCAGTGCCGGGCAGCTGGGTGATCGTGGCTGTTGCGGTCACGACCTTGATTTACACCACCTGGGGCGGTCTGCGCGCCAGCCTGGTCACTGACCGTTGGCAGGCCTGGTTGCTCTTGGCTTTACTGGTCATTGTGATCGGCGTGGTGCTGACCAGTTTGCCTCAGGGTGCCGTCACCCAACCGTGGCCCGCGGCACCCTTGGAGGTGTCCTTGAGCGTGGCGTTGACGCTGTTGATGGCTGTGACGGCTGCCAATATTTTTCACCAAGGCTACTGGCAGCGAATTTGGTCTGCGCGCAGTGATACCGAGCTGCGTCGAGGCGCTTGGTGGGGCGGCGTGCTCACCATCCCCGTGATGTTGGTCATGGGTGCTCTGGGCATGCTGTGCATGGCCATGGGCAAAAACCCGGGCTCGCCACCGATCCCATTTTTCGCTTTGCTGTCCGACGCGCCCCACTGGCTGGTCTTGCCCACGCTGGTGCTGGCCGTTGCCCTGGTGGCTTCATCGGTGGACACGCTGCAAAGCGGCATCGCCTCTTTGGTGGTCACGGCTCGACCCGATGTCTCCCTGGCCTCTGCCCGGTGGGTGACGGTTTTGCTGATGTTGCCCGTGGTCTGGGTGTCGCTGCAGGGCTTGTCGGTGCTGCGCCTGTTCCTGATTGCGGATTTGCTCTGCGCCACGGCCGTGGTGCCCGTCATGCTGGGCTTGTGGACACGCATGACGCCAAGCGCCGCCGTTGCTGGATCTGTGGCGGGTCTGTTGGGGGCAGTCGTTCCCGGCTGGTTCAGTGGCGGCAGTCTGGCTGCTGGCGTGCTGGCCGCGAGTTTCCCGACCAGCGTCCCAACGCTCGCACCTTTTGCGGGCGCTTTGTTGGCATCGACAGTCGTGAGTCTGGTGTTGGCCTGGATGTGGCCTCAAGCTTCAACTGTTTAAGGGTTTACCCCGGCACGAACGCCGAGGTTGGCCGCTGGTTTTGGCGGGGAATTTTGATTAGCATGCTAACCATTTCCGGCGTCATCCTGCGCTGGGTGCTTCAACTTGACCTGTTCTGATCCCAATCAGGGGAGGGGTCAAGTCTGTTCATGGAAAGCTTCGCACGATGCAAACTGCTGAAAACTATATCCAAGGTCAATGGGTCAAGGGCTACGACGCCAACATGCGCGGCGATTCGTTTGACCCTGCAACCGGGGAGGCTGCGGCTCATTTCGTGGCCGCCAGCGTGCCAGAAGTGGAGGCCGCCATCGCCAGCGCCCGTCGTGCTTTTGAAACCACCACCTGGGCCCAACAGCCCAAACTGCGCTCGGATGTGCTGCGGCTGTTCGCCGACCGTCTGGAGCACAACAAGGCCCAAGTGGTGCAGACATTGGTCCAGCTCAACGGCAAGTTGCAGCGTGAGGCTGAGGGCGAGGTCATGGCTGGTATTTCAGAATTGCGCTACTACGCTGGTCTGGCACGCAACCTGTTCGGGCGTGTGATCGAGATGGAGCCCCAGGTGTATTCGCACATCGAGCGCGAGGCCATCGGGGTGGCCGCGATCATCGTGCCCTGGAATGCACCGGTCACTTTGCTGGTGCGATCGCTGGCACCCGCACTGGCTGCAGGGTGCACCGTGGTGATCAAGGCCGCGCACCAGACCGCATTGGTGCACACCCAGGTCATGGCCTGTCTGGTGGCCGACGAGCGCATTCCGCCGGGCGTCATCAATTCCTTCATCGAGCAGGACATCGTGGCGACGCAGCATTTGTGTGCACACCCCGAGGTGGATGTGATCAGCTTTACCGGATCCACCCAAGTGGGCCAACAGATCGCCTTGTCAACCGCCAAAAATCTGACCCGACTGTCCTTGGAACTGGGGGGCAAAGCCCCTGCCATCGTGCGGGCCGACGCCGATATGGCCGCCACGGTCCGCGGCATCGTGGGTGGGGCTTGTGTCATGGCGGGGCAAATGTGCACGGCGATCAGCCGTGTGCTGGTGCATGAGTCGGTGGCCCATGAGTTCTCGGTCAAACTGGCGCATGCCCTGTCTTACGTCAAGGTTGGCCCTGGCCATCTGCCCGGTTCGGCCATGGGTCCCTTGATCGACCAGCGCAACCAGGTGCGGATCTTAGAGGAGGTACGTGCCGCCAGCCAGGACTGTCGTGTCTTGTTGGCCGGGATTGTGCCGACGGACACACCGCGTGGCGGCGCCTTCATCACGCCCTCATTGGTGGCGACGCAAGACCTGAACAGCCACTATGTGCAGGACGAAATTTTCGGCCCACTCATCACCCTGGAGCGGTTTGAGTCGGATGACGATGCGGTGCACCGGGCCAATGCCACCCGCTATGGTTTGGCCGCCTCGGTGTGGACGCAGGATTTCCGGGCGGCACGCAATGTGGCTCGGCGCATCAAGTTTGGCAACGTGTGGGTCAACTCACACAACCGACTGTTTGCCGAAATCGAAACCGGGGGGTACCGCCAAAGTGGCTTTGGGCGTTTGCACGGCGTGGAGGGCCTGAACGATTTCATGGAAACCAAGCATGTGTTCATGCCTTGCAACGACTGAACCGGTGGTTTTTTGACAAGGCCTTGTGCCTTGTCCCGCATTTGCCAAGGCCCTTCGGGCTGGCCTGCTAATCTGGTGGCATGAGCTCCACCAACACCGCCGCCGCGGAACACCTGATTGATTCGGCCTATGCTGCCCGGCGTTTGCTGGTCACGCTGGCCTTGATGACGCTGGGTGGCTCCAGCATGTACGTGGTGGCCGTGGTGCTGCCTGCCGTGCAGGCCGAGTTTGGCGTCAGCCGGGCCGATGCCTCCTTGCCCTATACCTTGATGATGATCGGCTTTGGTGTCGGTGGCTTGTTCATGGGGCGCTGGGCCGACCGCGCGGGCGTCCATGTACCCTTGCTGCTCGGTGGCATGGGCACAGGTCTGGGCTTCATCGGGGCCAGTTTGTCGGGCAACATCTGGTGGTTTGCGCTGGCGCATGGCTTGCTGCTGGGGCTGATCGGCAGTTCCACCACCTTTGCGCCCTTGGTGGCCGACACCTCGCTGTGGTGGCGCAAGCGCCGGGGTATTGCTGTGGCGGTGTGCGCCAGTGGCAATTACGTGGCCGGGGCGCTTTGGCCGCCTTTGGCCCAGCATGGTGTCGAAACCGTGGGCTGGCGCAGCACCTACGTGGCGCTGGGCCTGTTTTGTGGCATCGGCATGGTGCTGCTGAGTTTGCTCATGCGTCAAAGGCCGCCGTTGTTGCAAACCCCGGTGGCGGGCAGCGCTCAGGCCCAGCAGTCGCAGCGTCCTTTTGGCATGAGCCTGAACAAAGCGCAGTTCTTGTTGTGCGTAGCGGGCGTGGCCTGCTGTGTGGCCATGGCGATGCCTCAGGTGCACATCGTGGCGTACTGCACCGATCTGGGTTTTGGCGCTGCACGCGGTGCAGAAATGCTCTCGCTCATGCTGGCCAGCGGCATTGCCAGTCGATTGATTTCAGGCGCCATTTGTGACCGGATTGGCGGCCTGCGTACCCTGGTGCTGGGCTCGGTCTTGCAGGGCGTGGCTTTGTTGCTGTTCTTGCCTTTCAACGGCCTGGTCTCGCTCTACATCATCTCGGGCCTGTTTGGCTTGTTTCAGGGCGGCATCGTGCCCGCCTACGCCATCATCGTGCGCGAGTACTTTCCGGCCAAAGAAGCGGGTTCACGCGTGGGGGCGGTCATCATGGCCACGCTCTTGGGCATGGCGCTGGGCGGCTGGATGTCGGGCAAGGTGTTTGACATCACTGGCTCCTACCACGCCGCTTTCATCAATGGCGTGCTCTGGAATGCGCTGAATCTGAGCATCGCCCTGTGGCTGCTGTGGCGGGTCAAACGGGCGGCCGTTCAGCCCACTTGATCCGTCCATATCGCGTGCGGTGGTTTTGAGGCTCAGGCCCCCAAGTGCCGCACCGCGTCCGATACGCGCATGCCCAGTTGCAGGCCCTGCGCCAGTGCCAAAGCGTTCAGCCCGTTGACCACGCCGTTGTCCAGCCCGTCTTGCGCCTCGCCAATGCGGGCCGAGGTGTGCGCATACAAAATGGCCAGCACACCCACGGCCTGCAATTCGTTCAGAGCCACCCGTCCGGCATCGTCTTTACCGCCTCCCGCATCGTTGAAGGCCACCGCATAAGGCTTGAGGGTTTGCGCCGTCACGAAATGCGAGGCCGACAAACCACCGTGCGAGCCCGACACAATCACCGTGCCTGCATGCGTGGTGTTGACCAGCGCAATCGAATCGAGCAGCACCAGTTGACGCTGGGTCATCGCGTTTCCTTTTCAACGTCGTGCGCAAAGCTTGCGTTGTGCAGCGTGTGGGTCTGCGCCATCCAGTCGCGGTAGACGGTTTGGAAGTCGGCCACGATCTGTGCCAGCGGCATGTCGTTGAAGGTGCCACGCTGGTTCACGTATTCCATGTGCCGGTTGCCAGCCTTGTCAAAGGGGTGGTAGATCGAGTCGCTGCGTCCGTCAAACACCAGCGGCAGCAGCCCGAATTTGTCGCACAGCTCGATGTTGAAGGCAGGTGTGGCCTTGACCCACTGGCCGCCCAGCCAGATGTCGGCATAGCCGTGCCAGATGAACACATCGGTTTGCATGGTCTG
>CANHUM010000052.1 GCA_947463845.1 Comamonadaceae bacterium | reverse complement strand
CAGAGACACTTTTCCCCACTTAATTGCACTTTTTTGCACTGTATCAGGAAATCGGTGCAACTCAACAGGTGTAGATCGATTTTTTTCAATGAAATCAAGGGCTTAGCGACGAAACCGCATCAAAAAATGAGAGAAATTTCCTTGTAAATTAGGCACTTACAACAGCCTATGAAAGTAAGATCTCAAGGAGTTAAAGGTCAAAAAAAATAAAGCCACGGGAAATTCAACAAGTGGCGTTTTTGTCAATTTGATGAAATCGGGCGAAAAAAAACCCCAGTTAAGGGGTTTTCATCGCGAGCAGCGTACTCAGGGTGCGTCTTGCACCCATCACAAGAGGCTCAATCGCCGAACATTTTTTGCTTCAATTCACGACGTTGTTGGGCCTCCAGAGACAAGGTCGCGGTAGGACGCGCCAGCAAACGTCCCACACCAATGGCCTCGCCCGTTTCATCACAAAACCCGTAATCGCCAGCATCGATGCGCTGGATGGATTGCTCGATCTTTTTGAGCAGCTTGCGTTCACGGTCACGGGTGCGCAGCTCCAAAGCATGTTCTTCTTCAATCGTGGCCCGGTCAGCGGGGTCGGGTACCACCACGGTATCTTCGCGAAGATGCTCGGTGGTCGCTCCCGCGCTGTTGAGGATGTCCTGCTTGAGAATGCTCAGCTTGCGCCGGAAATAAGCCATTTGGATGTCGTTCATGTACTCGGCATCTGGCATGGCCAGAATTTCAGCATCGGACAACTGTTCGACCTTCTTGGATTTCCAGTTGTTGGCGAGTTTGGGGTCCTTCTTGATCGGGGCCACCGGCACACTCATGGCCGGCGAAGGGGAACTGGGTAAAAAACTGGACTTGGCAGCCGTGGAAGCCACAGCAGGGGGCAAAGAGGGCACTGTGATCTGCGCCAAACGCGCGGATGGGCGCGCGGCGCGCACCAATTGCTCGGGGGCAGCAGGTGTGACAGCGGCAAGTTTGATCGGGGCTTGAACGGCCTCACGGGTCTGAACGGTCATGGATTTCACTTGAGGTGCTGCCGTAGGCTTTTTGGAAGGCTTTTGGGCAACACTGGACTGGAGGGACGAAGGCTTGGCAGATGCCACCACTGACTTTTTGGCTGAGGACTTGGATGAGGCGGGCACAACCACCGCCAGTTTGGACTTGACTTTGACAGGCTGCGTCTTGGCTGGTTTGGCTTTGACGGGTGCCGCTTTGGCTGGCTTGGCTTTGACAGGCACCGCCTTGGCTGACTTGGCTTTGACCGGCAGCGCTTTGGCTGGTTTGGCTTTGACAGGCGCCGCCTTGGCAGGTTTGGCTTTGACAGGCACCGCCTTGGCCGACTTGGCTTTAACCGGCAGCGCTTTGGCAGGTTTGGCTTTGACCGGCACCGCCTTGGCTGCTTTGGCTTTGGAGACTGTTTTGGCTGCAGCAGAAGGCTTGGCAGTTTTGGTTTTCTTCGGTGCGGCAACCACAGATTTGGCTGCTTTCGATACCGCCTTGACGGGTGCTTTTTTAGGGGTCGTCACGTCTTGTCTCCTGGCCGCGTAAAAAGGCAGGCATCCAACGGTGCGAATACAGCACGTGCCGAAGAAAACCTGTTCATGCTCATCTCAAACCCGGTTTATTGGTGGATTGGGCTCAAAAGCAACGCCAAAAGGCAGCGTTGCAGGCGGGCGATTGTAGCGACTAGAAGGCTGAAAAATCTGACGCTCTCGCATTAAAGCCAATATGACGAAAAAAGCACGTCCCTGAACTGGCTGCCCCACAGCACCTGTCACACCAAACTTTGCTCGAGGCCTTGTAAAAAAATATCTTTTGGCAAGTCAATGCCAATGAATACCATCTTGCTCATTTTCCTCTCGTCTGCAGCCCACATCGGACCCAAATCGCTGCCCATGAGTTGGTGCACCCCTTGGAAAATGACCTTGCGCTGGGTGCCTTGCATATTCAAAACCCCCTTGTATCGGAGCATGCGGGGGCCATAAATGTTGACGATGGCACCCAGGAAGTCCTCCAGCTTGGCGGGGTCAAAAGCGCGCTCCGACCTGAACACGAAGCTTTTCACATCGTCATCGTGGTGATGGTGGTGACCATGGTCATGGGCATGTGAAGGGTGGTCACAGTGCTCACCATGCGCGTGGTCATGGTGATGGTCATGGGCATCGTCTTTCAGGAAGTCTGGATCGATGTCCAGCTTGGCGTTGAGATTGAAGCCCTTGAGGTCGAACACCTCGGACAGGGGCACCTCCCCAAAATGCACGACCTTTTGTGGAGCACGCGGATTCATGTGCTTCAGACGGTGCTGCAGTGCGTCCAAGTCCTGCGGAGACACCAGATCGGCTTTGCTGATGAAGATCTGGTCCGCAAAGCCCACTTGACGACGCGCTTCCTGGCGATCATTGAGTTGCAGGGCCGCGTGCTTGGCGTCCACCAAAGTCAGGATGGAGTCGAGCAAGAAGGTCTCTGCAATCTCGTCGTCCATGAAAAAGGTCTGCGCAACAGGACCCGGATCGGCCAAACCGGTCGTCTCGATGACGATGCGGTCAAAGCTGAGCAGGCCTTTGCGGCGCTTGGCAGCCAGCATCTGCAGCGTGACGCGCAGGTCTTCGCGGATGGTGCAGCAAATGCAGCCATTGCTCATCTGAATGATCTGCTCCTCGGTGTCCGAGACCAGGATCTCGTTGTCGATGTTCTCTTCGCCAAACTCGTTCTCGATGACGGCAATTTTCTGACCATGGGCCTCGGTCAGGACGCGCTTGAGCAAGGTGGTTTTGCCCGAGCCCAAGAAGCCGGTCAGGATGGTGGTGGGAATCAAGGACATGGCACGGTTCCGTTGCAGATCTGAATGGAAAGAGTTGGGGAGTGTAGCGAGCAATTCAAGGACCGCGCGCCAACAGCGGCATGGCCCTCAAGCGCATCCGCAAGGTCAGCACCGGACTTCATTTGCGTTTGGCACGGGGATGGGCTGCGTCGTAGATTTTCGCCAGATGCTGAAAATCAAGCCGCGTGTAAACCTGCGTGGTGCTGATGTTGGCATGGCCGAGCAGTTCTTGCACTGCCCGCAGATCGCCACTGGACTGCAGAACATGGCTGGCAAAGGAATGGCGCAGCATGTGCGGATGCACCGGGGTGGCCAAGCCTGCCAGCAGGCTGCGGCGCTTGAGTCGCTGGGCAACGCCCCGTGGCGTCAGGCGTGTGCCGTGGCGTCCAGGAAACAGCGCCAGCGCCAAACTGGAGGCGCCCGGTGCAGGCTGCGTCAGCAGACCGGTCAACTGCGGCCGCACGGCCAACCAGTGTGTCAGCGCTTCGACGGCTGCACGCCCCAAAGGCACGGTGCGGCGTTTGCTGCCTTTGCCCTGCACTTGCACCTCGGCGTTTTGCAAATCGATCCAGCCAC
Organism: Comamonadaceae bacterium; assembly: GCA_947463845.1. Taxonomy (GTDB): domain Bacteria; phylum Pseudomonadota; class Gammaproteobacteria; order Burkholderiales; family Burkholderiaceae_C; genus Limnohabitans_A. Next base: position 5,400 of record CANHUM010000052.1, on the reverse strand, counting down.
GCCCAGCCCGACTGGCATCGGCACTGGCCACCACATCCAGACCGGTGAGCTCGGCAATGCGCAGGCCGCAGCCGTAAAGCAATTCGACCATGGCCGCGTCGCGGGCCTCGAGCCAGGGGTCGTCGTTGTCTTCTTCATGCTCGGCCAGCCGCATCGCCTCGTCCACGCCCAGCGCCTTGGGCAGGGGTTTGGACACACGCGGGGCCCGCACATCCACCACAGGGTTGTGCGGAATCAGGCCCTCACGCCCCAACCAGGTGTAAAAACCGCGCCAGCCTGACAAGATGAGTGCAATGCCACGCCCGCTGCGGCCGGCACTGTGCATTTGAGCCACCCAGCGGCGCACATGGCCGCTTTGCACCTGCAGCAAGGGCACATGGGATGCCGCCGCCATATCGACCAGGCGCTTCAGATCCAAGTGGTAGAGGGTGCAGGTGCGCTCGGCCAGACGCTTTTCAAAACGCACATGGTCCAGATAACGGGACACCAGCGGATCGTTGGCCGCTGCGTCGGACATGGCTCAGCCCTGCTCACGCAAGACCGACAAAGCCGCACCCGCCAGCTCGGCCAGGCGCTCCAGCAGGTCGGTGCCCATCTGGCTGTTAAAGCGCTGGGCATCGGGTGAGGCCAGCACCAGCAGGCCGAAAGCGGGTTGACCCGGTGCCGCACGCAAAGCCAACAGCGCCAAGGAAGCCGCCTGCGTGGGCTCGTCCAGCCACTGCACTGCTTCGAAACCCGAGTTCGGCCCGACATAAGGTTGATCCAGAGAACTGGCCAGCGTCTGCACCGCCTCGGTCACGCCCTGCGCATAGTGCGCTTGAGCATGTGCCGCATCGAGTGACCACAGACGCAAAGCGGTCTGAGGCACCTGAAAGAGTTCGCGGATGTTGTCAACCGCCGAGGCAGCCAGCTGCTCCGGTGGGGTCACCAGCAATTCACACGACCAGCGGTGCAGCTTGTCGGTCAGGACCATGTTTTCGTTGCCATGGCGAATCATGTCCATGATGCGGTGCTCCAGCGCCTTGATCTTGTCGCGAAGCATTTGCGCCTGGCGCTCCTGCAAACCCACAGCACGGTGACTTTGCGGATGCGTGAGCTGCACTGTGGCCAACAGCGAGGCATGTCGCTCGAAAAAGTCAGGTGTGTTCACCAGATAGTCGGCGATGTCGTCTTCGGTGATCGGGCTCATGGGTTCAGGCGTCGTCATATGAAGCTCCAGCAATTCAAAGGGTGTCAGGCAGTTCGATGCTGCCTTCAAAAACGAAGGTGGCCGGGCCAGTCATGAGCACCGGGCTGTCAGCCTGTCCGGCCCATTCAATGGTCAGCACACCCCCCAGGGTCTGCACGTCCACACGAGGGTCCAGCCAACCCTGGCGGATACCGGCCACGACGGCCGCGCAAGCGCCCGTACCGCAGGCCAGCGTCTCGCCCGCACCGCGCTCGAACACGCGCAAGCTGATCTGGCTGCGCGAGACGACCTGCATGAAGCCCGCGTTCACGCGATTGGGGAAGGCCGGGTGGTTTTCAATACAAGGGCCCTGGGCCAGCACTGGAAAGGTGGCCACGTCGTCCACGCGCTGCACCGCATGCGGGTTGCCCATGGACACCACGCCCACCCTCGCCATGCCCAGCTCGCCCAGCGGCAAATCAAACACCGGCCAACCGTTGACCTGGTCGCTGATGAGACCGATGGGGTTGAACGGCACCCGTTCCCAATCGAACATGGGCGAGCCCATGTCCACGGTGACGCGACCATCGGGGTTCATGCACAACTCAATCTCACCTTGTTGCACCTTCACACGCACCGTGCTTTTGTCGGTCAAGCCCTTCTCGCGCACATAGCGCACAAAACAGCGGGCGCCGTTGCCGCAATGCTCCACCTCGCCGCCGTCGGCGTTGTGGATCACGTACTCAAAGTCCAGTCCGGGCGCCGGAGAAGGCCGCACGGTGAGGATCTGGTCGGCACCCACACCGAAGTGGCGATCGGCGAGAAAGCGGTACTGGGCCGCATTCAGCCCCAGGCGGCCGCGCGTCTCATCCAGCACGACAAAGTCGTTGCCAGCTCCTTGCATCTTGGTAAAGCGAATGTGCATGGTCGCGATTATCGTCTTTGCAAGAGCCCGATAATGAGGCATGGTCCGTACATCCCAGCTCCTCTACCCCCAACGTGAACCTGCGCCCTTGCGCCCCGCTGCCACCGTGTTGCTGATGCGAGACGGGCCGCGCGGCATGGAAGTGCTGATGACGCGCCGCTCCATGACCGCCAGTTTCGCCCCGGGCGCCTACGTGTTCCCGGGCGGCGGCATTGACGCCGCCGATGCCCAGGCGCACCGCATGGCACAGCGCCGTCCCATGCAAAGCGACCTCCACCTGACGCAAGCGATTGCCGCCATCCGCGAGAGCTTTGAAGAACTGGGCATCTTGTTCGCCCGCCATGCCAATGGGCGCTGGGCTGACCCCGTTGACATCGCCGCCATCGACCGCCAAGGGGCTTTTGCCGCGCAGTGCCAAGCCCGTGGACTGACACTGGCCGCCGACCAGGTGTTCGTGCTGGCTCACTGGATCACCGACCGCGATTTGCCACGCCGCTTTGACGTGCCCTTTTTGGTCGCTCGCATGCCCGAAGGCCAGACGCCAGTGGCCGATGAATCCGAGCAATTCGAGCCGGTCTGGGTCCGCCCACAGGACGCGCTGGACCGACATGCCCAAGGGGATTTCTTCATCATCTTCCCAACCATCCGCACACTGGAGCGTCTCAAAGCCTTTGCCGATGTCGACGCCGTTCTGCAGGCCTGCGCCATCAACGACGAGCCCCTGTGGACCAGCTGTCCCCGAGCCGGCTGGTTGGCTGGCAACGAAGCGCGTTACATGGAACACGAAGCCCCGTTTGGTGAGCTGGCCCTGGTTACCCCCGACGGACAAATCCACCACCACCTGGACTGGCAGACCGATCAGCCCGTCGCTCTGCTCAGAAACGTGCAGCGTCTCACGGCCCCCAATCCCGGCGTGATGACCGGCCCGGGGACCAACAGCTATTTGGTGGGAGACCCGAACACCGGCTACATCGCCATCGACCCCGGCCCCGCCGACGACGAGCACCTGCAACGCCTGTGGCGTGCCGCAGGCGGACAAATCCGCGCCATTGTGTGCACCCACTCCCACCCCGACCATTCTCCCGGCGCTGCACCGCTACAAGCGCTGTGCACCCACAAGCCACCGATCCTGGGCTTGGCCTCCAAGCCGACTGCCCGCGTCAACAGCCGCTTCACACCCGAGCGCGAACTGTCGGACGGCGAAAAACTGGTCTTGCAAGGCACAGGCGCCCAAGGCGACATCACCCACACCCTGCGCGTGGTGCACACGCCCGGGCATGCGGCCAACCACCTGTGCCTGGTTCTCGAAGAAGACGGCCTGCTGTTCTCGGGCGACCATGTGCTCAACGGCAGCACCACCGTGATCGACCCGCCCGATGGCCACATGGGCGACTACCTCGACTCGCTGGACAAACTGGCTGCGGCCTGCAAGGCCGGTGGCATCGAATTCATTCTGCCTGCGCACGGCCATGTGCTGGGCTTTGCACACCAGGCCATCACGCACCTGAAGGCTCACCGTCTCAAGCGCGAAGCCAAAATCGCCGCCGCCATGCAGGCCTTGCCGCAGGGGAGCCTGCAGGAATGGGTCGAAAAAGCCTACGACGATGTGCCGCCCCGCCTGTGGCCCGTGGCGGCCCGATCGCTGCAAGCCCATGTGGACCATATCCGCGAACAAGCCTTGTCTTGATTCGCATTGAGAATGATTGAAAGCTTGGATGATTTCCTCTGAAGAAGGCATACGGCTGGCCAAACGCGTGGCCATCGAGCAAAACTGCTCGCGCCGTGAAGCCGAAGCCCTGATCGTGGCCGGGGGCGTGCAAGTGGCGGGCCAAATCGTGACCGATCCGGCCCGGCGCGTGCGTGAAGCGCAAATGGTGCAGGTGAACCGCTTGGTTTCCATGGCCGCGCTGGCGCCACTGACCCTGCTGCTGTTCAAGCCTGCGCACCGGGTGGCCAACCTGGCCTGGCTGCAGGACACTGTGGGCCTGAAAGCCCAGCAGCCCGGCATTTGGGGGCCTGAACGCTTGGCCAAAATGCAAATGCCTCTGCCCTTGGCCCAACCCACCAGCGGTCTGTGCATTTTTTCGGACGATGTGGGCGTGTTGCGTCACCTGGAGGACCGCCGCAGCCCGATGGAGCAGGAGTGGATGGCCACGCTCTCAGGCGAAGTGCCCGAGGGCCTGGTCAAGGCCCTGAACGGGCCGGGCATCCGCGCCAGCGTCAACCGCCAAACCGACACCCTGACGGTGCTGCGCATCGCGGGCAAAGACCTAGAAGGGTTGCAGTTGGGACGCTGGCTGGACGAACAATGCCCCCTTCAGGACCTGCGCCGCCAGCGTGTGGGACGCATCGGTTTGGCCCCTCTGGAGCCCGGTCAATGGCGGCAGCTGCAAAACCATGAAAGGTTTTAATCTGCTTTTAATGTTTTCAAGGCCATCAAAGTGCGTTGAGGCCTTGAATAATCAGGGTCTGTCACTATCTGACAGATCAGTCTGAAAAAATAACTGTCCAGTCACCAACGTACACAATGCGTTTGGACACCATCGGTTGGCCGGTATCCACAGGCCACTCACAAGCAGAAAGGAGCCCACCATGCGTTTGAGCACCAAAAGTCGATTTGCAGTCACCGCCATGATCGATGTGGCATTGCGCGAAGGACGTGGCCCCGTTTCGCTGGCTGCAATCAGCGTGCGCCACCAGATTTCCCTGTCCTACCTGGAACAGCTGTTCAGCAAGTTGCGCCAACACGGACTGGTCGAAAGCACCCGCGGCCCCGGCGGCGGTTATTCGCTGTCGCGCAATGCTGAAAAAATCACCATGGCCGACATCGTGGGCGCTGTCGATGCCCCTACCGAAGACGAAGCCGGTGCCGAAGGTGGCTGGATGAACAGTGAGCTGTGGGCCAGCCTGAACGAGAAAATGTTGACCCATCTGCAGTCGATCACCTTGCGCCAATTGGTGGCCGAGCAACGCACCAAAGGCGTGACTTTCGAGCCTGCCCCACAACCTGCCGTCAAACGTGGGGTGTTTGCCAAGCCCAAAAGCGCCGTGAAAATCACGGCGCCCAATTCGGTTTTTGCCCTGGCTGGCACCCTCGTGCCTTCACGTGGCTGAAGCCACCAGACAGCTTCAAAAAAACCCGCTGATGCGGGTTTTTTTGCGCCTGAAAAAAGTGTGAAGCTCGCCGATAAGCCGGATTCTGTGCACAGCGGTTGCCCGCTGCGTGACCGCCATTACTCTGGGCCGAGGGTTGCCCACCCGGCTCGGTGCTACCTACCCGCCAACTCTGCGGAACCACATCAACATT